>JAQBNV010000553.1 GCA_028288395.1 Adhaeribacter sp.
TTTGGATTTACCCGGAGAAGATGGATTTTAACCCGCTCCTCTTTTTTGGGTGGTAACTACAGGAAAAGAAAATTTATAATGCGCTAGCCCTAAAGGATTACGCTTACTTGATTAATTGTCACCGGATTTCGCCCCCCGAAAACTTGGTACTATGAATATTATAATACCAAAGACCGTTTAATAAATCCACTTCTTCGGCTTCGGTAAGGGCCCGGGTAGTGCCCGATACAGGCGAGGTATATTTAGCAGGGCTGCCCGTACCCGCCACGGGAATTACCGGCGGCCCCGAAGTGGTCGGATCAGCTTTATGAAAGTGCATATTGGTGGCATCAAATCCGGTCCAGGACACAGTAAAGGTCATTATATTGGTATCTTTGTTATAGATGCCGTTAAAAGTACCGGTGTTAGAGGTGGTAACAGCCGGCCGCTCGTTGGCACCAGTCAGCGCAATATTCTGAAACCGGACTTCATTACTCGGTTCGTCGTCGTCTTCGCAGCCACTCATTACCAGCGCCAGGGGAAAGAAAAAGGTCATTAACCAGGCTGATGTTCTAAAACGTTTTTTCATTTTTATGTATTTATGTATTTAATGGTTGTTACTACGCGGGGCAAAAAGGGCAATGTATTGCTACCGGAGGTCTGCCAAATATTCCTGCAAAGGCTATTTTATTTCTGATACCGGTAACTGAGTGAGAAAAAGACACCCGCACTGGTCAGCTTTATTTTGCCGGCGCCTACCCCGGCCAATGGCACTTTTACAAAAGGTTCTATACCCACCAGCACACTCGGTGTCAGGAGCCGCTGGTAACTGCCCGATAAGTTGTAAATGTTGAACAAATGCCGGTTTTTATTTTTTACTTCGGCATAGCTGGTGTAACCGGTGCCGCTCCCGTAAGGCAAATATTTATAAGTATATTTTTCATTCAGCATGAGGTAACTCGACAAACCGGTTTGCAGGGTGATGACCGACTTTTCTTTCTGCCTGATTTTATAGCCAATATTTACCGGAATATCCAGCACCCGGCAAACTGCCGCAATAGCATCGGGCTGGTGCCGGTTATACCAATACTCTTTATTCCCATAGTCTTCGGGTTTGGCAGCATATATTTTCCGGGCTTTGATAATCCCGGTAGTCAGGCTCCATTTATTATTCAGGCTATAACCCAGGGTAATACCGGCATTGGTACTTATACTGCCCGGGTTAGCAAAACCAACTGTACTTAAATCGGGCGCAGCCAGGAGACTAAAGGTAAACCGGTTCAAAGCCAAAGCTTTCCGTTTTTTTAGGGTTCCGGCGCTATCGGGTATAGCGCTGCTTAAATCCTTACCGGCTGCTACTACCCGACTGCTATCCGGTACAAGCCCCACCGGCGGGGAAACTTGCTGAACGGCAGCCGAATCAACCGCCGGCAACTGATTATTTACCTTTCCGGCAGAAACCGGCGATCCCGTTACCGTAAGCGCGGCGGGTTTATCGGAAGCAGCATTAATCTGGGCGGGGTTCGTTTCGGGGGGGCTGCCGACGGCTTTGTCAGACGTTTGGCCAACCTGCGTAATTGCGCTACGGCGTCCTGTCCCCGCGAATTTTTTTTTCGCTTTTGTAATGGTGGCATTATTTTGTAAAGACCGCTCTCCCCCGCCCAAGGCAATATTTGTCCGGGCAAGTTTCTCATTCCTGGCCGTAGCGTCAGTTGGTTTATCGGAGGCATTGCTTTCGGCCTTTAGGGGTACCGGAACGCTGGCTGGCTTTAAACTTTCTGTAGTACCAGTTTTATTCCCAGTGGCTGTTTTATTTCCTGCTTCTACCTTATTTCGGGTCGCTACATTATTCCGGCTTTCTGCTATCGGTTGTGTGGTCGTCTGTTTATTTCCGGCTTCCTCCTGGTTAAAATTATGATAGCCCCACCAGGTACTCAGGCCTACAAAAAAAATAAGTGCCAAAAGCCCGCTCCACTGCCACCATTTGGTTGCAGATATGCCAGCATGGGCATCCAGTTTCTTCTCCATGGCGGTCCAGGCCGCTGGATCATATTCGGGCTGATGCCCCGCAGCCGCTTGCCGAAAAAGCTTATCTAACTCATCTTTAGGCATATCGGGGATACTCATCCTTTAAACTTTTTTTTAAACGGGCCTGCAGGTGGGCGCGGGCCTTAGATAAATTCGATTTGGAAGTACCCACCGAAACCGACAGCATCGTGGCTATTTCCTCGTGGGTAAATCCGTCTATCACATACAAGTTAAAAACGGTCCGGTAAGCCGGCGATAATTCCTGCACCAACCGGATCAGATCTTCGTAACCCAGTTTATCTTCTACTCCTTCCGCTGATGTTTCCCGTTCCAGTTCTGTCACATCCTGAGCGTAATAATGTTTTAAATTATGCCGGTAGTTATCTAAAGCGGTGTTAATCATTATCCGCCGCAGCCAACCTTTAAAAGACATTGCTGGATTGTACATTTTCACTTTCAAAAAAATTTTCAAGAAACCGTCATTTAAAACTTCGGTTGCTTCTTCGGGCGTTTGAGAATAGCGCAGGCAAACGCTCATGGCGTAGCCATAAAAAAGTTGGTAAAGCTCTTTTTGTGATTTCCTTTCTTCCTCAATACACCCTTGTATCAGGTTCAGCAAATCTACGGTGCTAATATCCCCCACGTATTTTGTTGTTTGCGCCCCCAACACGGATACTTTTCCGGAATGGTTGCCCATGCCTCCTGAATTTAATAAAATATTTTACAAGGCCTACTAAACCGGCCATGTAAATAAATAACCGGGGCACGGTGCTTTTTTTTCGGGGTTTACCTATAAAATACTTCCTGTTTTTCTATCCGGATATATTTGCATTTCGTAAAAATGGGGGTTATACCTTGCTAATTGAAGCAGCGAGGCGCTCATAGCCGGGCACACGGATTGAAAGCGGCGGAAAGTTGTCGCCTGACTTAATTTTTTCCGGCGTTGCTGTTCCTGAACCAGGCTTATTTATGGTTTAACTAAAATATTAAAAAGATGAGAAATTTTCTGAAATTGATACCAGCGGTAGCTTTTGTATTTTCTTCGTGTTTTGCCTTGGCGCAGGGCAGCGGCACCACTACCCCGCAAACGCAGAAGCCCAAAAGCACTACTACTTCTAAAGACGCTAAATCAGCTACCCGCGCCGAAAGTGCAGTGGGCGCCCCCACCCGCGCCGACGACCAGCTAAACCAGGGCAACCCCGGCAACCCCGAAAACAATGCTACTTCCAGCCAGGCCGGCACCAATAATGCGAGCCAGAAAGTAAATAAAAAAGCGACCCGAACTTCGACGAAGGCCACTAAAAGCAAAAAAAACAGCAGTAATGGTACTACCGGCAGCACCAGCAATTATTTAGAAATAACCGGCTCTAACCGGGCCGGGGGAAAAGATGCGACGACGATGGCTTCCCTGATAAATGCGGCCGAAGTGAGTGCCATGACCACGCAAATGCAACTGATGAATGATAAGATGCGGTATATGAACCGCAAAATGGAGCTGATGAACACCGCCATGACCAAGGGGAAAATAGAAAAGGCGGTCCGGCAGGAACTGAACGAACTCGATGAACAGATTGCCAGCTTAGACAACCAGATGAGTAATTTGGATGAGGAATCCGGGCCGCAGAAATAATAAAGAAACATTTAAAAACAAAGCCAGTTATATAACTGGCTTTGT
>JAQBNV010000568.1 GCA_028288395.1 Adhaeribacter sp.
TTCCGGCAGCAACCCTTCTAAAATATTCGCGATTGAAGTAAACGGTGAGGCGGCCGGCGGCATTGGCGTTCATCCCCAAACCGATATACAGCGCAAAAATGCTGAACTGGGTTATTGGCTGGCGGAACCTTACTGGGGGAAAGGCATCATTACCAAGGCCATCAGGCAAATGGTAGATTTTGCCTTTCAACATCCTGACATCGAACGTATATTTGCCCGGCCTTTCGGCACAAACCTGGCTTCGCAAAGGGTGCTGGAAAAAGCCGGATTTATTCTGGAAGCCCGTTTGCATAAGACTTTCTTTAAGAATGGGATTTATGAAGACGAACTCATTTATGCCCGGCGACGAACGGCTATATAATACCAATAAACGGCATCAAATAATAACAGAAATTGGACTCACCTGCTACGAGCCAGACGCAAAATAAATAAATTACAACCTTCGCCTGGCCATTAGGGGTAATGTTAAAAAATAAACAAATATGGAAAAGCTGAAAGTGGCAACTGCCCAGTTCGAAAATAAAAGTGGTGATAAAACTTATAATTTAAACCTAATAGAATCCTTGAGTCAGCAGGCGGCTCAGGCCGGGGCAAAAGTTATCTCTTTTCATGAGTGTTCGGTAACGGGTTATACCTTTGCCCGGCCGCTCTCGCAGGCGCAGATGCTCGACGTGGCAGAATTTATTCCGGATGGGCCCAGTGTAAAGCGGTTAACCGAAATAGCCCGCCGGCACGACATTGCCGTATTAGCCGGTCTCTTCGAAAAAGACGCTGCGAACAAGATATACAAAGCTTACGTGTGCGTGGATAAGAATGGCCTGGTAGCCAAATACCGGAAACTACATCCTTTTATTAATCCCAACATAACGCCTGGCAACGAGTATTGTGTTTTTGAATTATTCGGTTGGAAGTGCGGTATCTTAATTTGCTATGACAATAACATTATCGAAAATGTAAGAGCCACTAATTTACTGGGGGCCGATGTTATTTTTATGCCGCACGTTACCATGTGTACGCCTTCTACGCGCCCCGGAGCCGGTTTTGTGGACCCAAAACTTTGGGAAAACCGCGAAAATGATCCCACTTATTTGCGAATTGAATTTGACGGGATGAAAGGAAGGGACTGGTTGATGAAATGGCTGCCGGCCCGGGCCTACGACAATGCTATTTACGTGGTTTTCTCCAACCCCATCGGCATGGATGATGACCAGCTAAAAAATGGCTGTTCCATGATTCTGGATCCGTTTGGCGATGTTATCGCCGAATGCCGCAAACTGGGTAACGATATTGCCCTGGCCACATTAACCCCCGATAAACTAATCGATGCGGGTGGCTACCGTTATAAAAAGGCCCGCCGGCCGGATTTGTACCGGGAAATTATCGGTCAGCCGCATGTTCCGGATCAAAAAGTGGTGTGGCTGAATCCGGGCGAGGAATAAATAGGGGAGCGGCCACAGCTTGCTCCGATCTAATTATTATTTTAAAATAATAATATTATTAATTCTGAGTTGCGCATTAGGAAAACAGGATAACTATTTATCTGGCGTGAGGCACCAGCCGCCTGTTTGTTTTCCGCTGGCCTATAATATTTAATTCCCAATCGCCTAAAATAATATCCAATCGCCTAAAATTACTTCCATTGAAAACCCGGCAGGTTTTAAAAACCTACCGGGTTTAATCAAGCTTTTACTTTAATGGCTACATGTATAGAAGATAATTTAAACTATTTGGTATAAGTTATTCAAGGCGACCAGCGGCCGTCAAAAAGAAGGGTTTGGGCGAAGACGCCCGTGCCAGATAGCATACAATGCGAAATTTACGAAAGCGCAGCCCTGAAGTAATAAGCGCAGCTCCAAAGTAATATTAGTATAAAAATAATCAAGTAATTATTGCTTCTTCCCACTCCTGGTGTTGGCAACGATCACAGGGATTTTCGGGCTTGGGACCTTTTACCAGGTTGCCGCAACTGCGGCAGGCGAAAGTGCCGGGCGCTTTCTCCTGGGCGGTCATGAAATCCTCGTCCCAGGAAGGCAAAGTAGATAAGCCTACTTTTTCACCTGCAAATTTGATAATAGAAAATTTTCCGTTGGCTTCGAGGTAGGCGCGTTGTACTTTTCCCAAGTTGTCTATGCCGTTGTGCCGGAACTCGGCCATTATACGTTCGCGGGTTAAGCGGGTTTGTTCCATGTTAGGCAGTTGCAAATAACCATCCTGTACCAACATATCCATATCGTCCAGTACCAGGCTTTCAAATTTGGTACTCTTCATGGCGCGCCAGGCAATAAACTTTTGAAAGCAAATAATTATAATGGCGATAACAACTACGGGTAGCAATCCCCGTTCCGGCGACTGCAGGGCTACGCCATTGGCCGCCGCCAGCGAAACCAGGGCAATCATTTCGTTGCGGGTAAGCAAAGAGCCCATGCGCTTCCCCATCAGCCGCATCGACACCATCAGAATTAAATAAATAATGCCAATTCGGATTATGGCTTCAATAAAAAAGCTACCGGGGTTCTCACCAATAAAAATGCGGGCCCAGTCGCTGATTTGTATTTCTTCGGGTTTCATAATTTAAATTTGTTTTACTGCGTAGGTCCATTCCTGGCAGCCACAACGCTTACAGGCTATATTTTTGGTGTTTTCTTTTTTTTCCAGGTTGCCACATTGCAGACAGGCACAATAGCGCTCGTCCCGGGGCTCTGCCTGGTGTAGTACCGTATCCTGTTTGGGCAAAACCGATAAA
>JAQBNV010000572.1 GCA_028288395.1 Adhaeribacter sp.
CCCCGGCCGCCTTTCGGGTTGATAACCTGGTCTTCGCGCACACTAATCCAGGGATTATTGTAAACAGGTTCCGAAGAGAGGGTTTGCCAGGGGTTTGCGTGTTCGTCGTGCATGAAAATATTAGCTAGGTAAAGCGTATTGTACCGGGATTATTTAAATTTGGTTAGCCCAAATTCAAATGCCGGTCCGGCCGTTTTTAATATTCAGATTGGTGCTGGTACGCTTTAACGGTTTCTACAAAGCAGCGAACTTTATCCGGAGCGGTATCGGGGTAAACGCCGTGACCTAAGTTGGCAATGTGCCGATCCGGCCCGAAAGCACGCAGCATTTTGTGGGTTTCCGTTCTGATTTGGTCAAAAGAGCCGTAGAGCGCACATGGGTCCAGGTTGCCCTGCAAGGTTTTATCTGGTCCGATGGTTTGCCGCGCCGTGGCGATATCGGTGTTCCAGTCCAGTCCGATCACTTCGCAGGGGAAATGGGCTAAATCCGGGAGGGCAAAAAAAGCACCTTTGGCAAAAACCGTCACCGGGACTTCGGTGATAGCGGCGCAAATCTGGGAAATATACCGCCCCGAAAATTCCTGGTACTGCACCGGGGATAAAATTCCGGCCCAGGAATCGAATATTTGCAACAGGTTGGCGCCGGCCACAACCTGCGATTTTAAATATTTTATGGTTGTATCGGTGATTTTCTGCAGCAGGGTATGCGCCAGTTGCGGCTCGGTATAAAGCATTTTACGGGCTTTGGAGAAAGTCTTGGAGCCGTGGCCTTCTACCATATACGCCAGGATAGTCCAGGGCGCGCCGGCAAAGCCAATTAGTGGTACCCGGCCGTTCAGGGCCTTTTTGGTAATCCGGATAGCCTCGTACACATATTCCAATTCCAGGTGAGCATCTTCCGAGCGCAGTTCTTCTACATCGGCTAAGCGCTCAATGGTTTTGGGAAAGGAAGGACCCCGCTGCTCTATCATATCGTAAGGTAATCCCATGGCTTCGGGCACTACCAGAATATCCGAAAAAATTATAGCCGCATCCACATCCAAAATATCTACTGGCTGGATGGTTACTTCGGCGGCCAGTTCAGGCGTTTCGGCGAGTTCTTTAAAGCCACTTACACTGCTGCGTACGGCCCGGTATTCCGGTAAAATACGTCCGGCCTGTCGCATCAGCCACACGGGGGTGCGTTCTGTTTTCTCGCCGCGGGCGGCGCGTATAAGCAAATCGTTTTTCAGCTGCATGGTGCAAAGGTAAAAAATTTTAACTGACAGTCTAAGCTTAGTCGCTACCGGGCTCTGTATTAAATTTTGCCGGTAAGTTGGGCTGCCAGGAAAGGGTTATTTAAAAAGCGCAATCAGGGCAGAAGTAATAAAGTTGGCGCCAATGGCTAAGGTAATAAATCCCATAATTTTGGAAAGCGCCGACAAGCCGGCTTTACCCATCACTCTAATCAGCCGCGGAGAGGATATCAGAATAAAATAAGTGGCTATGGCTACCATAATAATAGCTACTAAGGTAACGGCCATATTCAGGTACGAAAGCGATTTGGTAAACATACCAATACTAACGGCAATGGCGCCGGGCCCTGAAAGCATGGGCATGGCCAGGGGCGTAAAAGAAATATCATTTTTTTGAATACCTTCTTCTTCTACATCCTTCGATATTTTCCGACCGGTTTCGGCTTTGGTAGCTAATAAATCAAAACCGGCTTTAAATAACATAATGCCCCCGGCAATACGCAAATCGTGAATGCGCAAGCCAAAAAAGTTGAGTACGTACTGGCCGGCAAAAAAGAATACCGACAAAATTAGAATCATATATATACTGGCTTGCAGGGCCATCTGGTTCCGGTGCTTAGGTGTATCGTCCTGGGTTAAGGTAATAAATACCGGCATGGCGCCAAATGGATTAACCACCGAAAAAAGAGCCGAAAAGGTTGCTAAAAGTATTTCCATGAATGTTTGGCGATGTCCGGTAAAGGTAGAAATAGCTAATGAATTCGGCATTACGGGCAGTTAAAAGAATAGTTAAATCTTCTCTTTTCCCGGAGGCGAAATATATAATTTAATCATTATACCGCGCATATTTAGCGCTTTTATATTCAGTAAAATATTGCCGGCAACCCGCTGCTGCTGTTTTTTCTGCTAATCAGGCGTAAATAGGTCGGGTCAGGCATTATTTGTTTTTATGCGAATCCTGGTTGGCTGGGTTAAAAAGTAAATCGGCATTTGAGATTAATCCTTAATTTTGGCTTTTACATATTCTTATTTCGGATGACTTACGGAGAAACCAGGCTAGGCATATTAGGCGGTGGCCAGTTAGGACGCATGTTGCTGCAAGCCGGCATCGACCTGAATTTATATACCCTTATACTAGACCCGGATGCGGATGCACCTTGTAAAAGCCTGTGTCACGAATTTTACCACGGTAGCTTTGCCGATTTTGATACCGTTTATAATTTCGGGAAGAAATGCGATGTGCTTACCATTGAGATTGAACACGTAAACGTCGAAGCACTTTTCCGGTTGGAGGCCGAAGGCGTGCGGGTTTATCCCAATCCCGGGGCCATCCAAATTATTCAGGATAAAGGTTTGCAAAAAGAATTTTACCGGCAACACCAGATTCCGACCGCCGATTACCGGTTAGTAGCAGATAAGGCGGAAGTTGCGCAGCACCTCGATTTTCTGCCAGTTTTCCAGAAGCTGCGCCGGTTCGGCTACGATGGCCGGGGCGTTATCAGGTTAACTGCCGCCGACGATATAGCCAAAGGATTTGATGAGCCTTCGGTGCTCGAAAAGTTAGTAGATTTTGAGAAGGAGATTGCCGTAATAGCTGCCCGCAATGCGCGCGGCGAGGTAAGTTGTTTCCCGGCGGTAGAATTATCTTTCCATCCCGAGCATAACCTGGTAGATTACCTTTTTGCGCCGGCCGCCATAACCGCCAAACTCGAAAAAGCCGCACAGACCCTGGCTACCCAGGTAATAGAAGCCTTTGATATGGTAGGTTTGCTGGCCGTTGAAATGTTTTTAACCCGAGATGGCAAACTGCTGGTAAACGAAGTAGCGCCGCGCCCGCACAACAGTGGCCATCATACCTACAAGGCCAATCATACTTCGCAGTTTGAACAGCACCTGCGAGCCATTTTAAATTTACCCCTCGGCAATCCCGCTTTACACAGTGCGGCGGTTATGCTTAATCTGCTCGGGGAAGCGGGGTATTCGGGGGAAGCGCAGTACGAAGGTGCCGATGCCGCCCTGGCCCAACCGGGGGTTACCATTCATTTATACGGAAAAAAATATACCCGGCCCTTTCGCAAAATGGGCCACTTAACCATAACGGCACCAACCGTTGCCGAAGCCCGGCAAAAAGCCGACCACGTGAAACATTTAGTTAAAGTAAAAGCATGAGCACAACCTCCGAACCTACGCAAACGCCCCTAGTAGGTATTATTATGGGCAGCCAGTCTGATTTGAAAGTAATGCAGGCCGCTGCCGATATTTTGAAGGGTTTTAATATTCCCTACGAAATAACCATTGTATCGGCCCACCGCACACCGCACCGGATGTTCGAATACGCTGAAAATGCCCGGAAGCGGGGCTTAAAAGTTATTATTGCCGGTGCCGGGGGCGCTGCCCATCTACCCGGTATGGTTGCCGCCATTACCACCCTGCCCGTTATCGGGGTCCCGGTTAAATCCAGCAACTCCATCGACGGCTGGGATTCTATTTTATCTATCCTGCAAATGCCAACCGGTGTGCCGGTAGCCACCGTGGCTTTAAACGGTGCTGCCAATGCGGGCTTACTCGCCGCTCAAATATTAAGTACCGCTAACCCTGTAATCGCCGGCAGCCTGGAGCAGCACCGCGAAATACAAAAAGATAAAGTAATGCGAACGGTAGAAGAACTGCGGAAAGGTGGTTTGGGAGAGGATTAAACTACCGCATGAACCAGCCGCCACCTCGGTTATATTACCCAGCTTCAACAGGTTTACGGTTTGTGGCGGCAACTATGGTTTATTTAGCATATCTGATTTAATAAATTTTGCGATTTAAAGTATACGTGGGTTTGGCGTGTTTTATTTTTAGTAAAACACGCCAAACCCTTTTACATTTTCCCTTAACATGCAAATGACTGGCAAGTTCCTCTGTCAAATTATGGCCTGATTGTAATCTAAATAAGTCTGCCTATTTCTGCTATAGTTAATAGTTTAATTAATCATCCTTTATTGCAGTGGTACTGTATTTTTATTTTTATAATAAATCAAACCTAATTCTTCCTGATAGATAATATAAATCCTGCTTTCATTCAGCTATTCTGTTTTTGACTTTTTCTGCCCCTGAAAAAAAAAATAATACGAAGTTAGGTCAATAGCTTGATTCCTAACAAGCTGATTCTAAATTTCCTTTTCCGCTGCCTTGTTCGCAGCAACGTAGCTTTACTTCTGTTAGAAAACAATTGGTTATCAGCTATCAAGCAGAAAATTTATAGTCATTTGCATAATTACTGTACCCTTTTCCTTTTCAGTTTTCATTCCAGTATAAACCAATCCAAGTTTTTTAAAGCTTTAGAAGTATAGTGTTTTTAATTTAGGTGAATCTAAATTTAAAGTGCGTATATTCGTTTTATATATTTAAAATTGCCTAAATAAAAGTCTGTATTTTTAATATGCTTATGATGAAAAACTTACTTCTATTTTTAGGGCTGATTACCGGCCTGACTGGATTAACCCAAGCCCAGCAACCTCTTGGGGAAATAAAAGGCTGGGTATTTTCGGGAGCAGAGCCGATTGCTTTTGCTAACGTAGGTATTGTGGGCACCACCCAGGGCACTAACTCAGATGTTCAGGGATATTATAAGCTGGGTCAACTAACTCCTGGAACTTACCGGGTGCAGGTAAGTGCGGTGGGCTATATAAAAGTGATTAAAACGGTGGTCGTAAGCCAGCAGCCGGTGCCGTTAAATATTAACTTAACCAAATCAGAACAACAGCTGCAGGAAGTAGTGGTCACGGGGAATATGAAAGAAACCTATGCCAAACTTTCGCCCATTCATGTGGAAGTTTATACCCCCAAGCTATTC
>JAQBNV010000094.1 GCA_028288395.1 Adhaeribacter sp.
TTTATTTTTTTTATACTTTATAAAGTTGTCCGTGTTTTACCGGCATTTAGGTATAAATCAGTTGATTATCTAAAAAAGCTGCCAGCCTGAACAATACCAAAGAGCAACCTGAACGTTAAAAGAAAACGGCCATTACAGAGGCCAAAATATCTGATTACAAAACGCCGGATGGTTGTTTTTTCGTGATTAAAGCAAGGGAAAGGTAATTAATTGCTACAAATAAGGGGAAATTGCTTGCATAATCCCTTAATTTTTAAACCTTTGTACTGAAGGAAAAAGACGCTAATATTAAGTCCAATTCTAGAAAAATATTAATTCCCGGTTTTATCTAAATAGCTAAATTACTTTATTTCAGATTTCCAGAAAAATGCTTTACAAGGACAATGATCATGGCCCGCAGAAGATAACCATTGATTACCGGATGGTGTTGAATCGGCTGCAGAAAAACATTGCGGTCTATGCCAGTAAATTCCCGGAAGTAGCAGCTTTAAAACGTGATATTGATTTAGTTTACTTTAATATTTTGCTCACAGATGCGCACCTCTGTCATTTACAAAAGATTTGTAAGGTGCTGGATATAAAGAGCGGGCAGGTTCCGGTTATCAAGATGCTGCACCAGGGGTTTTGTTCGGACCTGGAATTATTTAAAAGAGGAGCCACCATTAGCCAAAATACTGATATTTATTCTTAATACTCCTCTAGTTTAAATCTTTAAATAATAATATGTTAAAGGATAAGTAATAATTTACTTATCCTTTAACATTGCTTTTCCTGACATATAGGAATTTAGACCTGGCATCTATTTATTTTTTTAGATAAAGCATGTTCTTATTTTCCTTTCTTTAAACAAAGGTTTTTTAAAGCAGATTTTATAAGCAATAGTTTTGCTATTTAAAGAATATTAATGGTCGGTCGGTAATTGTAGCTGTATATCAGGAAAATGTTTTTTAGATCCATCCTCTCTGGCGGAACCAAAGATATATATTAACAGTAATTAGGAACATCCCCGGTCTAGTTAGGGCGTAAGCACCTCGCATTTCCCGTTCGGGTATGTATCAGAATTTATGCCGTAAACTCCCAAAAAAAGCGTTTAAGGCATAAAGAAGACCTAAAAGAGGGTGAGAACCCGCATGATTTAGCTGGTTCGTTACGAGGCCAAACTTATATAAATATTTAGTAAATAATTTGTGGTGTTTTATATTTTGTACGCGGTAAGTAACCGGAGTTACTATTGTAGTAAGTAAATCAAAATACCAGAATCCCTAATACCGGCACCTTGTCGGGGGTGTTTTTCAGGTTTAAAAAGGGCACCTGTTTCGGCTGCAGCTTACTTACATCCAGCATAAACGTAATTTTGCCGGCTTCCGAAACGGCCACTATCTCAGTTTCGCCGGGCCCTAAATAACTCAACGTATAATGCTTTTTTACTTCTCCTAAAGTAGAGCCGATGCCAATGCCAGTGGGTGTTCGGTAAGTTGTATCCATTACCTGCACCCGCCAAACCCGGCAGGTTGGTTCACAAACTTCTTCAATCCGTAAAGCCGGTATTGCATCGGTCGCGTTTTTCTTTATTTTGTAAGCTTTATACCCGGTGCCTTCCCGCGTTATTTCTACTTCCTGCAGCAGGTTAGAAGGAATAATATTTTTTAAAACGCTTACCGGCATATCAATTTTTATCGGACCAATTTGCCGTTTTCGGATAATAAAGTCGGTTGGTTTACCGGTAAAAAAAATTGAATCCTGGCTGGTAGTTATGCTGGTGGTTTCGGGTTGCGTAATACGTGGTTCGCGGCGGGCTTCACAAGCCAACAAGAGCCAGACTGGTAGCGCCAGAATCATATTTATTTTTTTCATAAGGCCTATGGGGTAATTAACTAAACTTACTATACGGCTAAAGAGTTAATACCAGAGGCAACCTGGTTTGTTAATGATATAAGTTAGGCCTAATTTGGGGCCATTAATGAAAAAAAGAAGATGTCTAAACCCCTTATATTAGTATCCAACGACGATGGCATAACCGCTCCCGGTATTCGTATGCTCGTAAATGTAATGAAGAAAATTGGCGAAGTGGTAGTGGTCGCCCCGGATAGCCCTCAATCCGGAATGGGGCACGCCATAACCGTGGGCAATACCCTGCGCCTGGATAAATCACTGGCTTTCGACGATGTGGAGGCCTGGGAGTGCTCCGGTACCCCCGCTGATTGTGTTAAACTGGCCAAGCACCATGTGTTAAAAGAACGGCAACCCGATTTGGTGGTAAGTGGTATAAACCATGGCTCCAATTCCAGCGTGAGCGTATTGTACTCCGGCACCATGTCGGCGGCCATTGAGGCGGCTATTGAGGGCCTGCCGGCCATTGGTTTTTCGCTTTGCGATTTCGGGCATGGTGCTGATTTTTCGCATACCGAAGAATTCGTAGAATTAATTGCCCGCCAGGCCCTGGCTAACGGTATTCCCGAAGGCACCGCGTTAAATGTGAATTTTCCGAAAAAATCAAATAAAAAAATAGCCGGTATAAAAGTTTGCCGCCAGGCCCAGGCCCGCTGGGAAGAAGAATTTGATGAGCGCCTGGACCCCAACGGTCGCCGTTATTTCTGGCTGACTGGCAATTTTATAAACCCTGACAAAGGCGAAGATACCGATGAGTGGGCGCTGGCGCATAATTATGTTTCGATAGTGCCTTGCCAGTTTGATATGACCGCACATTTTGCCATGGTGCGTTTAAACAACGAGTGGGAGTTAGGTAAATAGTTCGTTCTATTATTTTCTAAATTCGCTGAAAATTTAACGCGGCCGCGTGGTGCAACATTTTCAGAAGCTACCGGAAAAAAAGATTTAATTAGCAGAACGAAGCATTAATTTATTATTTCTCAAAGCAAAAGCGCCGGTTGTATTCAACCGGCGCTTTTGCTTTGAAGCTGGCAGTAAAAAGGCAGATTTTTAAAATCCTGGTTAGCCCAACATTCTATTTTGCACGACGGCAAATATGAACTGACTAAACTTAGGCAATCAGCAGTAGATAAGTAGGTTGAAGGATGTTTTATTTCTTTTTGGCAGGATTTTACTTGGAAAACAAGATAAATTTATTCTAT
>JAQBNV010000614.1 GCA_028288395.1 Adhaeribacter sp.
CGTTTCCGGTGATCAATCGAGTACCCACCTAAACGAACTTCGTCCCAAATATTATGATCCCAAGCGTCCCCCCGCAGCTTCGAAAGCCCTGGTGAAAAAAGTAGGTATGGCTGGCAAAAGCATCACGCTGGACATGATAGGTGTGGTAGTAAAATAATTTATCAGAACAGGAATAAAAACCGGTTGTTTAAGGTATCAGCTGTCCTGATTTTTGGCAGATAGGTAATTCTTAGCTATAAATGGTATTCCTTCGCCGTTAGAGAACTTAAATAGGCATAAAGATAATTGCAATTTTTACCTGAAGAAGGCACCAGCAGCAGAACAAGTGCAGAACGCAACCACCCGGAACATCAGCAAAAATTAGGATCTACTATTTTAGCCAAAAAATAAATTCCTTTTCGGGTAACATGCTTGCTACCAGGTGCCCTAAAGTGCCACCCTGCCAGGCCGGTCACCGCCTGATTTAGGAAAGAATTAAGGAAATTTTGACCGGAATAGAAATAAATTGACGAATTTAATTTCTGAATATAAATAATTTCGTAATTTCGGGTACGTACACGTAGATTTTACCTGGGAAGCAAATTCGGTGGGTTAGCCTATATGGTATTTGTTTGACAGAAAATTTAAAAAGTACTAGAAATACTAACCATATATAAGATATTCCTTAGCGTGTTAGTACTATAATTATTTAAGGGATCCTTTTGCCAGGATGGGGCAAGTAAAATTTCCTGTTCACTGGCTGGAGTTGTGCTTACCCAAGTGTAGGGTGGAATATTAAATAAATACTTGAAAACAAAACTATGAAGAGCAATTTTGATCGAAGAAAATTTATTAAAACAGCAACAGTAGCTGGTATTGGTTTAGGATTGAATTTTAATGCTCACGCCCTTTTTGGGAAGGAAAGCGGAAAAAGAGTTGGTATAATTGGCCTGGATACCTCGCATAGTATTGCTTTTACGAAAGAGTTAAATAAGGCCGATGCCGGATCGGAATATGGTGGGTATAAAGTAGTGGCCGCTTATCCCAAAGGTAGTAACGATATCGAATCAAGCGTTAAGCGCATTCCGGGGTATATCGAAGAAGTGAAAAAGCATGGCGTTAAGATTGTTGATTCGGTTAAAGCTTTATTAAAAGAAGTTGATGTCGTTTTACTCGAAACCAATGATGGTCGCCCGCGTCTGGAGCAAGCCATGGCCGTACTCAAAGCGGGTAAGCCCATGTTTATCGATAAGCCGGTAGCAGCCTCGTTACAAGATACCATAGCAATTTATGATGCCGCAAAAAAATACAAAGTGCCGATTTTCTCTTGTTCTTCGCTGCGCTTTATGCCCAGTGTACAGGAAGCAGCCAAGGGCAAAGTGGGCAAAATACTAGGTGCCGATACCTACAGTCCGGCTACTATTGAAAAAACGCACCCGGATTTATTCTGGTACGGCATTCACGGCATAGAATCACTCTTTACCCTGATGGGTACCGGTTGTAAAAGTGTAGCCAGAACCCAGACCGAAAGTACCGAAATTGTGGTGGGCACCTGGCAGGATAACCGGGTAGGAACTTTCCGGGGAACTCGCACCGGCAAGCATGATTATGGCGGCACCGTTTACGGCGAAAAAGGAAATATGTCGCTGGGGCCTTATGGTGGCTATAATGCTTTGTTAACCGAAATAATTAAGTTTTTTCAGACTGGCCAGCCGCCAGTTATGCCCGAAGAAACTTTGGAAATTTATGCATTTATGGAAGCAGCCGACGAAAGCAAGCGGCAAGGTGGTAAGGTCGTTACACTCGACAGTGTAATGCAGAAGGCAAGGACACCAAAAGGATAAAACATCGGAATTATTAATTTATCAAATATTATAATGGAGAATTCAAGAAGAGAATTTTTAAAAAAGGCCGCTTTAGGAACCGCAGCAGTGTCGTTTGGGGGTATTTTACCGGGGTTTAGTCCCCAGAGCTATGGCCGTATTATTGGTGCTAACGATCGGATTGCGGTAGCCTGTATGGGTGTGAATGCCCGTGGTTTTGCGGTAGGAACAAATTTTGCGCAACAACCCAATACCGAAGTTTTATATTCCTGTGATGTAGATTCCCGGGCGTCGGAAAAATTCAGTGCCGCTATCGCAAAGATTCAAAAAAAGAAACCTAAAGAGCAGCCTGATTTTAGAAAAGCTTTAGAAGACAAAGACCTGGATGCCTTAATCGTAACGGCCCCGGATCATTGGCATGCGCCGGCGGCTATTCTGGCCTGTAAAGCGGGCAAACATGTTTACCTCGAAAAACCAGCCAGCCACAATCCCAATGAAGGCGAAATGGTAATGGCGGCGGCGAAAAAATATAACAAAATCTTACAGATGGGCAACCAGCGCCGGTCCTGGCCCAATGTAATTGCGGCCATTAATGAATTAAAATCCGGGGCCATTGGCCGGCCGTATTTTGCCAAAACCTGGTATACGAATAACCGGGCCTCCATTGGCATAGGCAAGGAAACAGCTGTACCGCAATGGTTAAATTACGATTTATGGCAAGGTCCTGCTCCCCGTAAAGCTTACAAAGATAATGTAGTGCATTACAATTGGCATTGGTTCTGGAATTGGGGTACCGGCGAAGCCCTGAACAATGGCACCCACATGGTAGATTTAGCCCGTTGGGGATTAGGCGTAGATTACCCCACCAAGGTTACATCGGCCGGGGGCCGGTACCGGTACCAGGATGATTGGGAAACCCCCGATACCCAGGTTATTAATTTGGAATTTGCGAACAAAACCAGTATTTCCTGGGAAGGACGCAGTTGCAACGGCCGGACCATTGAAGGTTCTTCGGTAGGCGTAGTATTTTATGGTGAAACGGGTTCTTTGTTTATTGGCGGCGGCAATGCCTACACCGTCTATAACCTGAAGAATGAAGTGGTAAAAGACGTTAAAAACGATACGGCCATCGATCCGCGTAATTTAACTAATCCATCGCAGGCACTGGATGCCTTGCACATCCAAAACTTTTTTAATGCTATCCGGAGTGGCGGCAAACTGAATTCAGATATCGTTAGTGGCCATCAGAGCACGCTGTTGGTTCAACTCGGCAATATTGCCCAACGCACCGGTACTACCCTCAACATCGACCCTGCCAACGGCCATATTATAAAGGATAAGGAAGCCATGCAATACTGGAGCCGGGAGTATCAAAAAGGATGGGAACCTAAGGTATAAACGGTAACCGGACTTTCGCAAACCGCCAGGTTTTTCTTCGGTCATTCCGCCTCCAGAAGAATTTAGGGCCTTTTGCGAAAGTCCTTTTTAATTAGTCCGCCAGCAAAACCGGCAAATCTTTCTTTCCCAGAATGTTTTATATTAAAACAGTAATTATTACGGTTTTAAAAACCGGCTACTTACCCATTTCCGGGGGGTGCAAAAGGAAATAAAAAAGTGTGTATACCGCTCCAAGGAGCCTAATTTATCCTTTTATATGAGTAAAACCTTAACGTTAAAAAAAGAGACGAAAACCGTTGATGTTAGTTCTTTAACCAAGCGGGATACCATTATCTCTATCCTGATAATCGGGCTGATGTTTTTTATATTCGGATTTGTATCCTGGATAAATGCCATATTAATTCCCTATTTTAAGATAGCTTGTGAACTTACCAACTTTCAGTCTTACCTGGTAGCGTTTGCCTTTTATATTTCTTATTTTGTTATGTCGGTGCCTTCTTCTTTCCTGCTCAAAAAAGTAGGATTTAAGAAAGGGATGATGGTGGGTTTCTGGACGATGGCGGTAGGGGCTTTTATATTTGTACCGGCGGCCTATACCCGTACCTACGAAATATTCTTGATTGGCTTATTTACCATTGGTGCCGGTTTGGCTATTTTACAAACGGCCGCTAACCCTTACATTACGGTATTAGGCCCCAAAGAACGGGCTGCCCAGCGCATCAGCATCATGGGCATCTGCAACAAAGCCGCTGGTATTTTAGCGCCGATATTATTTGCGGCCGTGGTTTTAAAAGCCACCGATACCGATTTATTTGCCCAACTGGCCTCCATGAGTGAAGCCCAGAAAAATGCTGCTTTGGACGAGTTAATCAGGCGGGTAATTGTGCCGTATGCCTGTGTTGGCACCGTGTTGTTAGGCTTGGGTTTATTTATTCGTTACTCCCCTTTACCCGAAATTAATACCGAAGAAGAAACAGCCGAAGTAGCCTCTGCCAACTCCGGCAAAACCAGCATCTTCCAATTCCCGCATTTAATATTAGGAGCTATCGGTATCTTCCTGCACGTTGGCACCCAGGTTATTGCCATCGATACCATTATCGGCTACGCCGATTCTATGGGTATTCAGTTAATGGAGGCCAAGGTATTTCCGTCTTACACTTTATTCCTGACCATTTGCGGGTATATCCTGGGCATAATTTGTATTCCGCGCTTTATCAGCCAGGTAAATGCCTTGCGCATTTGTACTTTATTGGGTACGCTGTTTACCTTACTGATAATTTTTACCAGCGGCCAGGTTTCTTTTTTAGGACATCAAACCGATATTTCTATCTGGTTCGTAGTATTACTTGGCTTCGCCAACTCTTTGGTCTGGGCGGGCATGTGGCCTTTGGCTTTGGATGGCCTTGGCAAGTTTACAAAATTGGGTGGTTCCATTATGATTATGGGCTTGTGCGGCAACGCAATTATGCCTCTTTTTTACGGTTATTTCGCCGACTTATTTGATGTGCGACAGGCATACTGGGTTTTGTTTCCTTGTTATTTATACCTGGTTTTCTACGCCGTATATGGTCATAAAATCAGAAAGTGGAGTTTGTAGTCCGGGTAAATACTAAATAAAAAAATATGAGGGCGCAACGCTTAAAGATATATAATGGTAAAGTAATTACTCCTAATGGCATAATACCCCAAGGGGTAGTAGTGGTTAAAGAGGGCATTATTGAAGGAATAGAAGAAGGAAATATTCAGGTACCGGATGCGCTGGAAATAGACGCCAAAGGGGCTTATATTTCGCCGGGCTTTATTGATATTCACGTGCACGGCGGCGGTGGGCACGACTTTATGGACGGAACGGTAGAAGCTTTTCTGGAGATAGCCAAGATCCATGCCCG
>JAQBNV010000618.1 GCA_028288395.1 Adhaeribacter sp.
TGCGTAACGTTCAAACGGGCTGATAAGCGCTGAAAATCAGAGTTGATAATATATCCCTGATCATCTAAAAAGCCAAAAGAAGAGTAGTAGTTCGTTTTACCGGACGAACCGCCAAACTTAACATTTACTTCGTTGCGGGCAGCATTCTGGAAGGCGAAATCTTCCCAATTTTCCGGATCATATTTCCGGGTAACATCAGGTCTTACGGTCCGGGTAGCCGGGTCAATTAATTGCGCCGCCGTTGCATTCCAAAGATTATAATTTGTTCTGATCCCAGCCGTCGAAAACAGCCTGGTATTGGCAAAGTTGGTAGGATTGGCATCATTACGGGCAACCCCCTGGTTATACAAAGCTTCCCAGCTTAAGCCAATATATTGCTCCGGCGATTTGATAGTGCTGTAGCGCGGCAGCAAAGCCATGTTGGTACCGGTGCTGGCATCCGCCTCAATGTAAGAAGCTTTTCCCCGGCCGCTTCTGGTGGTGATTACAATTACACCGTTAGCCCCCCTGGAACCATAAATAGCGGTGGCCGCTGCATCCTTCAAAACCGTGGCCGACTCAATATCACCTGGGTTTATAGAATTAAGGCTGCCGTTAAACGGTACGCCGTCTACTACATACAAGGGGTCCCGGTTGCCATTAACTGAGCCTAAACCCCGGATACGAACCGTACCGACAGAACCAGGTTGCCCGCTGGTATTAATAACGCGCACCCCGGCTACTTCTCCGGCTAATGCCTGAGAAACGTTAGATACATTCTTTCTGTCTAAAGCCTCTCCGCTTACAACTTTGGCCGTACCTGTAAAGGATTGTTGGGTGCTAGTAGAATAACCGGTAACCACTACCTCTCCTAACTGAGCAGCATCTACGTTTAAGGCAACATTAATGGTAGTAGCGCTCCCGATGGTCCGCTCGATAGTAGTATAACCAATAAAGCTGAACGATAAGGTGCCGGTAGCCGGAACATTAATGCTGTAATTACCTTCTATATCGGTACTGGTGCCAGTAGCGGATCCCTTTACCAGAACCGTTACCCCAGGCAGGCCCTGGTTAGTGGCTGCATCTGTTACTTTGCCGGAAATAGCCTGTGATTGCGCATATACTTCGCTTAAAAGGAAAAGCATCAATATACATTTTATGAATAAAATTTTTCTCATAAAAATAATTTAATTGTTTTTTAGAATTGTTTTCTAAATAGACCAAAAGCCATCCGGTTGGATTTCCTCCAGCATATTTATTATATGTAAACTATCAACCATAATCAATTGACCTTAAATAAAATACATGCTTCTAAAATGGCAAATCCTGGCTACGAAAATTGTTTTAACCAGGTAAAGTAGCACCAGATAAATTTATCTTAAATCAACTATACTAGGGCGGTAATTAGGGCGGGGCAATTTAGGAGCAGAAGCTAATATATCATCTTCCGCATAAATACTGTTTAAACCAGTAAGATTGGCAGGCAAAATTAAGGGCTTGGCTGTTCATTTTTGTGTTTGTTTGTTCTATAAGCGGTTAGTTTTTATATCAAATTTAAAACTAAATTAATAATAAAAAAAACAGGCTTTTTAACAAAACAAATTATAATTATTCTTATTCAATAATTATCAAAACACTAGGCCGTAAATTGAAACATTTTAAATTTATAATCTTAGGTATCCACTATAACCCGGTTATATTTAATTATGATACTCTTTTTTTAAATTTTTTTATTTATTTGCCTTTAAAAAATATTAATGACTTCTCGCATCTATCTATAGCCTTGTAATTATAGTTGAAACAGCCATAATACACTTGATTTTCTTCGGTGCGTTTTAGTAAACGCTCGTGGCTCTTCAGGATTTAAAATATTTTAATATTGTGTTTGGGAAATAAATAATGTTCTTCTAACTGATGCGGTAGCCGAATTATCTGTTTATTTCAAGCACCGAAAATGAAAGGCAATTATGAATATCGCCTGGCATTTTTCTGTTTAAACGTTTTAAATTAAGCGAGTGCCCGGCGGAAAAAGTAACCGGTTAAGGCGGCTACGCCCCCTACCAGGCCACCCAGTAATGCGGTAATTAACAGCAGTAACCATGGTTGTGGCAAAGTGAACAACGTAGCCACCCTGCTTGTTAACAACCCATCGTTGCGCACATGAAAAAACAAGCTTAAAGCCAGCCATCCCAAAGCTATAGCGCCAAACCCTGCCCAGAATGCCTCGCCGCCCCGGTGCGCCAACCAGAACGCCAGGACAAAGGCAACAACGGCCAATATCCACCAGGGTAAAACCCACTGCAACAGTATACTTAATAAGAGGAGCAACAAAAATAAGCGCATTGGATTTAGCTGGTTTGATGATTGATGGTTAAAGATTGAAAGTTGAATTTGAAAAGTTAAATAATTACAGGTAGCGTGTTAAAAGTAAATGGTTGCCTGCTAAAGACTAAGGTCGTTTCATAAATATTGACCTTTTATAAGTAGCAGAATAGCATTAAGTATAACCGCTTCTTAACATAAACTACTAAAGATAAATCGATATCAACGTACAACCTATAACTTAAAACTTATCCCCTACTTATTTAGATTTATTTTTTCTGTAAACGCAACTTTGAAATTATACCGGCTGCGCCATCAGTAGGCGATTGTAAATAAACCAATTCTTGCAGTTTACCCTGCCTCCTCGTTTCTATCAGGTTGTAGTTATAAAAGCTGCCCGGATTGCCCGACTGGCCGCCTGGGTAAATGCCATAGCCTTTTACCTGCGGCCCCAGGGCCACCACCATCCGCCAAGAAGGGCCATTCCGCTCCGAAGTAGCATTAACAATATTGCGGCCACCTCCGATAGATACATTTTCGTGGCCAAAACCCGGGAGATTGGCCAGGTGCCGGATTGAAGTCGCTTTATGGTTGGCCCATTGCCATTTTTTGCCTATCTGGCCGTGCTGCTTCTGTAACGAATCGATGGTGGACCTAAAAGTTTGTTTAACCAGGATGGGCAATGTTTCTTTGGCGGGCGTATTTTTATTATCGAACCAGGGGGCTTGCGGCTCCTGCAGCAGCAGGTGCCAGGTACGATCGCGGTTGGGATAACGCATCTCCGCTCCCGCTTTATCCCCAAACTCATCGTCCCAGATGGCGGAGGTTAGCTTTTGCCACCACAGCTCAAATACCGTTGGACTTATCAGGCCCGGTTGATTATAAGATTTCCAGCCTAACAATTCCTGAAAAGCCATCTGTTGTAATTTATTCAGGTCCTTTTTATTTAATTGGGCGAGCAGCGTGGGCAAAACGGTTTGGGCGTTAATATTAAAATTATCGTTTTGCAGTTGACGCATGCTGTCGGGGGTAATACCCTGCATGGCCGCCAGCCGCTGGTTTATCCTAATGGCCCGATCGGCAGGAGCAAATTCCCAATTTATATAATAAGGATAATCCGGCCCTGCTGAAAACTGGTTCGCCGACGAAACAAAACCCGTCGCCGGATTTTTTACGTGCGGGTTCTGCGCTGGTGGTATCCAGCCTTGCCAGTCGTGCGCTTTATTTGTACCATCCAAAATAAATTTACCCTGGTTTTTCCATTTCAGCGGAAAACGACCGTTGGGCCACAAGGCTATATTCTGGTGAATATCGGCGTAAACAAAATTCTGGGCCGGCGAAATATAATATTGCAGGGCCTGTTGGTAATCCTGGTAATTACGGGCGCGGTTGAGCAAATAAAAAGTGCGTAGTTCGTTAGATTTGTCGTGGGCCACCCAGCGCATGGCGTGGCTTACCGGGGTCTGCTGGTTAAAAACCTTTTCGGGGCGGTCATATACCACCGGACCGTGGTGGGTGTAATAAACATTATCGAACCGGGTAGCGCCTCCCCTGATTTTAATTTCTTCAACTACCTGCCGTACAGGCTTCCACTCGTTATCGTACCAATATTCTTTTTTAGCCGCATCTTTAAACTTAACCTGGTACCAATCCATTACGTCGGCCGCTACGTTGGTTACCCCCCAGCTTACCTCCTGGTTAAACCCTATAATAATACCCGGGGCACCCGGAATAGAAACCCCGTAGACATTTACCCCCGGCGCTACCAATTGCAGCTGATACCAGATAGAAGGCAGGTTTAGCTGCAAATGCGGATCGTTGGCCAGCATGGGGTAACCCGTAGTTGTTTTGGCGCCGGCTACCGCCCAGTTATTACTACCCAACTCGGCAGGCGGCTCTCTTTCCAAGGCCTGTGGCGAGGAGGAGGCGGTAAATTCTTTTGGCACGGGGGGCGCCGGCAGCGGCGTAAAGTCCAGCTTGGTACCCACGGGTACAATGGGTTCCTCGCGAAACGGGTAATCGGGAAATAAATTTTGCACCACCGCCGGACCGTATTTTTTCAAAATATTGGTCATGCGCAGGTCGTCGCTCCGGCCCGCCAAATCATAAGCCATTACCTTCAGCAACAAGGCGCATTTTAAAGGAGTCCAGGGTTCCGGGCGGTAATCCAGCAATTTATATTCAAGCGGGTAGGTTTTAGCGGAGAGTTGCGCAATATAGGCATTTACCCCGGCCGTATAATTTTGCAGCATGGCGCCGGTAGTTGGGTCGGCCATCATACCGTCCAGCGATTGCTTGGCCCCGTACACCATTCCCATTCGCCTTTGAAACCGGTCGAAATTGATAGCTTTGGGGCCAATAATTTCGGAAATGCGGCCGGCAGCGGCCCGGGTCTGGAATTCCATTTGCCAGAGGCGGTCACGGGCGGTCAGGTAGCCCTGGGCAAAATACAGGTCGTGGTCGTTGGCCGCAAAAATATGCGGAATACGACTCTGGTCGAATAATATACTAATATCTCCTTCCAGGCCCGGTAACATCAGTTTTTCCTCGGCGGCCAAAGCTTTGCGTTCGGCATTTTGCCAGAAACCGGTAAACGGACTTAGAAATTTACCAACGGGCGGAACATCACCCCATTTACGATCCAGTACAAATATTAAAGCCAGTAGAAATATCAAAGAAAGAATTGCCCGTAGCCACTTCATATTTTCTGTTTATAGCGGAGTCAATATACTTGATTTTATATTAATTAAGGAAGGAGATAATATTTATTTGAAGCGGGGTTGTGTCGCATTGTTTTAATAAAGTACCTTACGCCAGGCTCCTGTTGAGGCCGGTAGCCCCATAAACGAATTATTCTCCAGTACATGTTTTTGCGCCCCAAAGGGAACCCAACCAGGGAAGAGAGATTCTTTCCTTTTTCTTTATATTTATTTGAATATATAGTATATTCGTTAATCCAGTTCCGGTTATCGGTTGATTTTGGGCGGCTAAACGGAATAAAGCTCTATATCCATAAGGCTGATAACCGGAACGAACTCCGTATATCTGGTAGTTGGGTAAAAGAATAAATATGAAAAGCAGTGGACAAGAACGTTCAAGGTGATATTCAAAAGCTAATCGATTATTCTGTAGACTTCGCAGAATCACTTCTGACCGACTCTGGAGAATTTTTCCCTTTTGGAGTAAAAGTCTACTTTTCAGGAGAGCTTAAACCAGTTGGCTACTACGACGATGATGAATTCCCCGAAAGCCAGAAAGTAATAGATGTGCTTTCAACTGTTTTTGAGAAAGAATTGAATGGAAAGGAAATAAGGAGCTACTGCATTGCTTATGATGTAAGGGTTTCAAATGAAGATTACCCAACCCCGACAGATGCGATTTTAATTCTGCTTAAGCATACAGACTTGGATGGCGAACTGAACTACTACTACCCTTATAAGTTGAAAGAAAAATTAGAAATAGAATTCCTTGAGCCTTGGGCAGTGCAAAAGTGAAAAAATTCCTTTACCCAACAACGTGTAAACGCCAGCTACGGCCGACGGCCTTGCCGCCGTTTACACAAGTACGTTATGTCTCATTTAACAATATGAAAAGTTTATTTTTTATTTGGGTACTGATTAATTTTCCACTTTGCACGTTTGGGCAAGAGAATTTGAAAGATTTTTTAGTTTCTGCGAGTTATAATAACTGGGATTCAATTAAATGCAAAGAATTTTATGATATAGCTGAGTACAATATAGGTATCATAGAAACCCCTCCACATATTAAAGGAATAGACAGGATGTTGAAGAAAAATATTCATCCTGTTGATGTACCAGAATCTCTTAGATTAGGAGGAATAGTGATTTTCAGGTTTGTTTTAACAAAAACTAATGGAATTGAATGTTTAAAAATATATTCAGCTTTACCACAAAACTATATAAATGCTGCCATTGTAGCTTTTAAAGAACTTGAATTTGAATCAGCCGCTAATAATGGGCAAAAATTAGACTATCGCATGACAATACCTATAAGATTCTCAAATGTTAAATCTAATAATAAGAAAACTAGAAAGCAGAAGATATAAAAAAGAGACATAACATCATGTATACCAAACCCTTGCTGCGCTGCGGCATTGGCATACACGCGGCCCGTTAGCCCCAATTAATAGAATAAACAGAAATTGAGTTTCAAGAAACAAAAGTTAAAGGAGTTTCTAAAATGCTGGTACTAAAATTGACAGTATATGATTTTTCTATATCCTAACATTAAGTATCAAAAATATGAATAATATTTTACTATTGTTATTTCTTGCTACTAGTACATTATCTGCATCTACCCAAAAGGCAGATAATTGTTTAGAACTTACTAAACTTACACTGCCAAAATCTTCTGAGGGTAAAATTGAATATACATCCGTTTTAGAAGCATCGAATAAAAAGCAACAGGAATTATATACTGCTGTCAGAAGTTGGTACGCTTCTAATTTTTCTAATGTACACAATGGTGAAGTACTGAATGATGCAACTAATGGTAAATTAGTAGTTAATGGCATAAAAGACTATAAGGATTTTAATGCACACTACACGTTAGATTTTACTTTTAAGGATGGAAAATTTAGAACCATAGTAAAAAATATTATAGTTGTTATTCCTGATGTAGAAAGATTTAAACGTGATATTAGAATTCCTATAGAAGAGTTTGTAGAAATTGGAATGCCTTTAGGTAAAAATAACAGATGCGATTTTGTTATAAGATTGGATTCCCATATAAATAATTTAATTAAAAACGTTGAAGCATCTGCTACTAAAAAATCAGATGATTTTTAAAAATCACATTTTTTAATAAAATAAGGAAGGTTAGGATTCAGAAATAGTATCAAAGCTAAAGGAATTACTTACAAAAAACAGGAGCTAATCGAGTAGACGGCCCCACCAGGGCTAACTGATGGGGAGCGCCTCTCACACCACTGTACGTATGGGTCTCGTATACAGCGGTTCGTTTAGTTGTGGGGCTACCTTTTGGTAGTAATCGAGCAACGATTCATAACCTTTCTTTACCAATCGCTTTAACGTAATAGTTGTCACCAGCATGGGACTTTGCGCTACGGCCCAGCCCCCTTTCCGGCTCCAGGCATACGCCTGCCCGGTAGGAATACTTAAGCGAATCAGGTTCTTCCTTTTCCGCTCGGGTTTCTTCCAGTCATGCCAGATGCAATGCCGCAGCCGGTTTCTGAGCCAACTGTCCACCTCCTTTAACTTTCCCTGGATACTGGCCAGGCGAAAGTAGTTTACCCAACCCCGCTGCACTTCTTTGAGTTGCTGAACGCGCTCCTCAAAGGTACTAGGTGTAGTTTTGCGGGTGATGGCTTTCAAGTTCTGCTTGAGTCTGTCCCAAGCCTTTTCTGTTACTACCAACTGGTATTTACCTTTGTCTCCTTTCCGGTAAGTCGGTACAAACCGGTAGCCTAATAGCTGAAAATCCATCGGCCGTCTGATGCCGCTCTTTTCCCGGTTGATGGGCAGCCTCAACTTGTTCTTTAGAAACAGGTAAAGACTGTTGCCAATCTGGCGGGCTTCTGATGCACTTTTGGTGTAAACACTAAAGTCATCGGCATAGCGCACGTACCGTAAACCTTGCTTTTTCAGTTCTTTATCCAGTTCATGGAGCATGATATTGGAAAGCAGCGGACTCAAGGGGCTGCCCTGCGGTACCCCTTTCCGGCGTTTGGTTAGCTTTCCCTGGATAAGAATAGGAGCGCGAAGCCATTTGCGGATAAGGCGCAGGGTAAGCGGGCATTTGACCTTTCGGTAGATTAGCTGCAAAAGCAGACAATGCTCTACTTCATCGAAGAAGCTTTTCAAATCAATATCCACAATGTGCTGATAGCCTTCATGGATATGCTTCTGCGCCTGCACTACTGCCTGCTGGGCGTTACGGTTGGGCCGGAAGCCGTAGCCGTGTGGTCTGAACTCCAACTTAAACAAGGGAGCGATGGTTTGATTTACTGCTTGTTGTAACAGGCGGTCGGTTATAGTAGGAATGCCTAAGAGGCGCTTCTGGCCGTTGCTCTTGGGTATTGCTACCCCTAAGATGGGTTGAGGTAAGTACTGGCCGCTCCGGATAACCGAAGCTAGGACTTCCTGGTTTACGCGCAGGTGGCCCGCTAGTCCGTTCACCGACATACCGTCTACGCCAGCCGAACCTTTGTTGGCCAGCACTTGCCGGTAGGCCAGCAGCAAGTTGCCTCGGTGAAGTACTTTCTCTATCATCTTACTTACTATTTTAACTCTAAACCCTGTTCCGCTTATGGTAAGGCTGGTTAAAACTCCTTACCGCATTTGGAACAAACTAAACTCCTCAGCCCTTCATTGGTTTGTGAAACCTCCATCTTTGCCCTTACAGTGACGGCTCGTTACGACCAACTACTATGGCTTCTGCTGACTTCTCCCTTGCCAACTCGTGGCAGAGAGACCTCCCCAGGTAAGAGCATATTCCTTCCTCCGATGCCTGGTACATCTACCTACTAGCGCTTGTTGGTCAGGGGCTTTGCAAAGATGTGCTTGCTTACCCGCGCTCTCTAGGCCTCTTATGTACTTTCTGTTCGTCAGTACCGGATTTTGTAGTCCCGCTTTCTTCACTGCTTACCTCACGATAAACCAGCTTGCGGCTTACTAACAGGCTTCACCAACTCGCCTGTAAGGGATTTGCACCCTCTGGAATATTTTGGTACCTTTCAGTACCTGATGCCCATACTGGGCGCACACATTGTATAAAAATCATGCTACGGCCGACGGCCTAGCACGTTTTTTATACGAGGCCGTTATGCCTCATTGTAAGGAATAAAAAACAATTTAGTAACTTTCTGAATAAAGATTCTAATCATTTTAAAGTGGAAGACTTAAAACAAAATATACAAAAGCTTGCTGAAAGATATTCATCAACTCTGAAGGGGAAAATTGCAGACAGGAAAGAGGAGATGAAAGAAGATGACAATTCTCACTATTTAATTTATAGAGTTCTAGGGATAACTACAGAAGAAGGACAGCTTATCGATATTTATCAAAATACAGGACGATTCCTTTACAAATATGCTGGTTCATTCCTTGAAGAAGCTGCTACTCTTTGCTTAAACTATAAATTTCCAGAGGGTATTAAGACAAGAGTTCCAAATACGATAGGCCAGAGGCCTTCTACATTTGAAATAGATTTTTTGAACAATACCGATGCCTTGGAGGTATAGTGGAGAGATGCTACTACTGATGGAGACCACATTACAAAAGAGCACACTAGAGTGCAAGTGATAAAAGGTCATGGCTTTAAGCCAATAAGAATCATGTTCTATTACCCTCAAAGAGCACAAGCAATCAAAATCCAACAAACGCTAAAAACACTTTATGCTGGAGTTGAAGGAGAATATTATGGAGGAGATGAAGCATGGGAATATCTTCAAACATATACAGGGGTTAACCTCAAAGCAATTTTAACAGAAATTGCAAACGAAAGAGTACCAGATGTAAGTATAGAACTTGAAAACGTAGCTTCAGAAGTTAAAGGTGAAGGAAAAGCTAAAGATGGAAATAAATAAAATCATTCACGGAGACTGTATTGAGCAGTTTAAACAAATTCATGATAATAGTATAGATTTAGTTTATTTTGACCCTCCTTTTTTCACTCAAAGGAAACATTCACTCTCAAACAGAGACAATACAAAATCATACGAATTTAGTGATATATATGAATCGCTAGAAGATTATATTTTACTAATCGAGAGTACGCTAGTACATTCTAAAAGAGTTCTTAAAGATACAGGAAGTGTATTCTTGCATTGTGACAAAACAGCTTCTCATAACATAAGAATCGTTTTAGATAGAGTCTTTGGAAGAGAAAACTTTCAAAACGAAATAGTTTGGACTTATAAGCGTTGGTCAAATTCCAAGAAAGGACTACTTAATTCCCATCAAATAATTTTTTTCTATTCTAAATCCGACAATTTTAAATTTAATACACTTTACACTGATTATTCAGCAACCACTAATCTTGACCAAATTTTACAAGAGAGGAAAAGGAATAAAAACGGAAAATCCGTTTACAAAAAAGATATTAAGGGTAATATTATTATAGGGAAAGAGAAGAAGGGAGTTCCTTTATCAGATGTTTGGGAAATACCTTATTTAAATCCAAAAGCAAAAGAAAGAACTGGATATCCAACACAGAAACCAGTTCTTTTACTAAATCAAATACTAAATATAGCGACTAATGAAGGAGATTTAGTCTTAGACCCTTTTTGTGGTAGCGGGACAACTTGTGTTTCGGCCAAATTCTTAAAAAGAAATTATATTGGAATTGATATTTCTTATGATGCAGTTGAGTTAGCCAAAACTAGACTAGAAGAAATGATAATTTCAGAATCAAATCTATTGAATAAAGGTGCAAGTGATTATTTAGAAAAAACTGATAAAGAATTAGCAATTCTTCACAACATAAATGCTTTTCCTGTTCAAAGAAACTCAGGCATTGATGGATTTTTAAAAGAACATTGTGATGGTATGCCAGTTCCAGTAAAAATCCAAAGTGAATATGAAACGCTTGATGATGCCATTGAAAAACTAGAAAGAGCATCTCGTGGAAAAAACTACTCAATGAAGATAGTAGTTCAAACAAAAGAATCTTCTATAAGCCGTTTATTTAGTTTTCAAACAGATGTTGAAATAGTAAAATCACTTGAACTACAGGCCAAAGACTTAATGAGAAAAACAACGAAGGCATAACAACAGCTAAAAAGCATTAAAACGCTTTTTAGCCCAACCGTTAGACAAAAGCCCCTATAGGAAGAAGGTTTGTCAATCTTTAAAATTAAGAAATAGGACTCTTAAGCTTAACCTTGCTTAACACCAGTTAATAAACTATGCCCCCAAAACGCCGCCCCGCAGGTTATAAACTTCGCCCGTAAACCCGGCCTCCCGCAGCAAAGTAGCGGCCAGGTGGCTGCGCTGCCCCGTGGCACAGCAAAATACAATGGTTTTATCGGGGGCTAGTTGCGCCCAATGGCCGGGTAATTCGCCGAAAGGAATATTTATACCACCCAGGTTGTAGGCTTCGTATTCGTGGGGTTCCCGCACATCTACGAGATAAGGTTGGTCTTCTTCCTGTTCCAGCCAATCGGTTAACTCCATTAAAGAAACCTGCGCTACCGCTGGTTTAGGTGCCTGGCAACTTTCCGTAGCGACTGGAGGTGGTACCGGCAAATCGGCAGCGGCGCTGCGGCGCACCGTAAAAATACTCGTACGATTATCCAGGGCATCTAAAACGAGTAATTTACCCGACAACGGCGTACCCAGGCCGCAAATAAGCTTAATTGCCTCGTTGGCCATGTACAAACCAATCAGGCCGGGCAGTACGCCCAGTACGCCAATATCGTTACAGTTCGGCGATTCGTCGGGAGCGGGCGGTGTGGGGTATAAACACCGGTACGTGGGACCATTCTGGTAATTAAATACCGCTACCTGTCCATCAAATTTAAACACCGACCCAAACACCAAAGGCTTATTCAGGGCTACGCAGGTATCGTTTACCAGGTAGCGGGTAGGGAAATTATCGGAGCCATCTATTACAAAATCATAGGGCTGGCAAATGTCAGTGGCATTATCTGCATGAAGCCGAACCGGGTAAACGGCCACCGCCACAAAGGGATTTAGCGCCTTTATTTTTTCGGCCGCGACCTCGGCTTTTTTACGTCCTACATCGGCGGTAGAAAACAATAGCTGGCGCTGTAAATTACTCATCTCCACTACATCGTCGTCCACAATACCCAAAGTACCTACGCCGGCCGCGGCCAGGTATTGAAGCACCGGGCACCCCAGCCCCCCGGCCCCGATCACCAACACCTTGGCTGCCTTCAGTCGCTCCTGGCCGGCATAACCAATTTCCGGTAAAAGAAGGTGCCGGTTATAGCGTTTTAGTTCTTCCTGTTGCAGCATAGCTTCTCTTGTAACAAAATAAGTTAGTGAAATAAAATAATGCCCCCAATTTAAACGCGGTAAATTACGCTAATCCGGCAAAAGAACAGATAAGTAGCGGTGTTTTGTTTTCAGGCCGACAGGTTCTTTTCTTTTGCCCCAATTAAAGTTTCGCATTTTCTACCTGGCTGAT
>JAQBNV010000630.1 GCA_028288395.1 Adhaeribacter sp.
CTGCGGAATGGTGCTGCCGGTTAAAGTAAACACAAAGCGCGTCTTACTCGAAAATGGATTTGGATACGGGTAAAAATGCGTTACCGCCGATTCGTTTATGACCTCAAAATTAATCATATAGGGTTCAAACCCCGATTTATTTCCCGCCACATCTCTACCTTGCACCCGTAAGGTATAAATTCCGTCTGGCAGGTTTTTGGGGTTATATTCTAACCGAAAATCATTATTTTTATCAGCCGCAAAGTATTTGATATCGTTACCCGAGAGATTAACCGTTTTAAAATCGGCCGAACCCGGCCCCTTCAGGTAAACTTCCATGTGGCTCGCATCTTTCAAAAAAGTATATTTATCCTCATCCTGTAGGGTCATGCTGATGAGCGGATTGGGTGATACAATATCACCATCCAGAATATGGCGGCCGTCAAAAACCACTTCTAAAACCGGATGTAAATTATTGGTTAAGGCAAAAGGCACTTCCAGGGTGTTATTAAAATAATATTGCTCGGGACGCAACATGGGGTTTTGGGACAAAGGATTTACCGTTAACCGGAAGGTATAATTCCCACTAAGATTATTTGTCGCAAAAGTGTACGGAATAGTGACTGTTTCGCCCTTGGTCAAAGCTTTTAGCTTTACTTCTTTGCTGAAACCGTTAGTCCCAATCAGCGTTATCCGCGCCAGCAATGAATCGTTGAAGCTATGATTTGAAATATTCTGAAAAGCGACCTGGGCATCAATTTTGCCTTTCAGAGCCTGGGTGGCAAAACTGGTATATTTCTCCACACCCACTACATCGGCCCGCACCACACCTTCCGGTACGCCGGTATACAGCACCTGCCACTCTTTTAACTGGGGGGCAGTTGCATCCAGGCTATCTACCACTATTAAACTCAATTGCAGAAAAGGAAACTCTTTAGCATCAATAGCCGAGAGATCCAACGTGCGACTGGTAACTTTGGGGATGATTAGTTTGGCATTTTTACCTTCTATATCCAGACCGGTTACTTTAAGCTCATACCGATCGCTACCCGTTCCATTATTCCGGACAGTGTGGTAAAGTGTTTTCCAACTACTTGCCGGGCCAATCAGGGTAGAGGTAATATCGCCTTTCTTGCCAAAACCAGTAATATCATAATTAAGCTCAATGTTTTGTAAGGCCGGGTCAGTTGGATCAATGGTATTTGCGGTTACCTCCTGGGCCGTGCCAACGGCGCTTCCTTTCTGACCAACCAACGCAAACGGAGCGCCGGAAACCAAACCATCAATCAGCTTAGAACCCACCGAACGAAAAGCATTTTTTAAACCGTCAGAAAAATCGGCAAAAGGCACCTGGTTTAACGAAAGTACTGCCACAAAATGGCCGGTTGGCACCGCCTCTAAAAACTGACGCAAATACTCTCTCCGATTTTCTTGCCGCATATCGCCGAAATAATATAAGGCCTGCGACAATTCGCCGCACCGGCTAGACGCGAAGGCACCCGGCATTACATAAGGCTCTAAAGTCTGATTGTTGAAGACGGCCACTAAAATATTGGGTATATTAAAGATACAGGAACCAGTAGTCGCATTTGAGCCATTTACAAAAATACCGTAACGCGACCAATCGGTCTGAATATTGCCGCCGGTTGTCCTTAAACTAAGTTTTTTCGAAATAGGCGTAAATTCCCACTGCCGTTTGGGCTCATTCAGATTAACCATATTCGTACGGGCATGGATGAACTGCCCGGGTTGGCTTTGGGACCATCCTTCGGGGCTGGTCGGGATATATCGGAAGGAACTTTCCCCCCAAAGCGTATCTTCGCTGGTTACCATCTCTTTGGGCCGGAATCGCCAATAATACACCAGGCTGTCTTTGGGTGCCGCATTGGGCAATAAATTAACCGACCATGTGGGCAGCGAGGTCCCGTTTATTTCCTGCGTTTGTTTCACCGGGCTATTAAAGGTATGCGTAGTATCCAACTCAAAAGAGTAAAGGCGATTGGCCTGCAGCAGGTTGTTGGCCTGCCCTATCAATTTAACTGCCCGGGTATTCACAATTGCATATTCTACCGGCATCAACGGCCGGGGCCCCATAGCGGGGAAATTATACTCGAACTGAGCGATGTTGTTTGTTTCATCCAGCTCATTAACAGAATTTTCAGCATCTACAAAAACTTTAAACCTATTAATACCGGCCACTTTGCCGGCAGTAATATTAAAATTAAAGATTAAGGTATCCTGGTTGAAAACGGGCGGATACGGGTTGGAGGTTACGACCGCCTGATCGTTACGGGTAACCGATATCTTAAATGTTTGCTGACTTACTTTACCCAGGTTTCGGAGCGGAATAACAATCTGGAAACTGTCAGATGCAGCGGTCAAATTTTCGTTTACAAAGGCTTTAATAGAAAGTTCTGTGCCTTTTAAGGCATAATCGGGCTTAGATGGACTATACAGCGCAACCGCCGGATCGCCTTGTAACAGCATCTGCATAACCATCGCCAGATTAAGGCTGTTTTTACTTGCTTGCGCCGTTTGCCGGATAACCTCTTGCTGGATAGTAGCCACTGATTTCCCATAATAAAGGCTATCAGTAAAAGCTATTTTATAAAAATTATCAGAATATAAATGCAGGAAATTATCATAACCGAAAGCAGTTTCTCCTAAAAAAAGAATTGCTCCTTTTCGCGGAGTAAAAATCCAATCGCTCCCAAAAGTGTTAGGAATGAAAGCGTTCCCTGTTTGACATCCATTTACGAGCATCATCGGGTATTTGCCAAAATTATTATAACCAGTGGTAGGGTCCGAAGGACGGCCAATATCTAAATCGCTAACGGAAGTAGATGAATGACCAAAAAAAGTAATCAAGGATTGCCCTTCGTTGATTTCTTTCGGTATGAGTAACTTCTCAGGGACATTTTCAAGACTTGTTCTCAATACCGTTTTAACCTTCGCACCCAAGTAAAATCCTTCGACTTTATTTTTGTAAGAAAGTAAATACTGGGTAAAAGTTCTTTTCTCCTGATCGGTATAACCACCCCGGAGATGGAGAACATTCTTCCGCCACATTTCATTCGAAGGCAAGCTTTCGTGTGTCTTAACTTTATCTAGGTAAGCAGCCACATCAGCCGGGTTGGCCGTTGCCAGGCGGCCGGTTGCCACCAAAGGCGCATAAGAATCATTTTGCCATTCCGCGGTAAAAAAAACATCAGAAGCCGGCGTTCCGCCGGTGGGTACCAAATCCTGCTCTACGTAGGGCGTAAAATTATGGCGGAGGGTAAAACCACTGCCATCGTTAGTGTGTTCTTTTCCTGTACCAATTAACAACAAATAGCTAGGCTTGCCTTTATCAAGCAAATATTTCATCATTTGCCGAATGGCTAAAGGAGATTTCTCACCATAAAAAAACTGGTCGTATACCTTATTTATTTCCATTACTAAAGTATCATGCTTTCCACCGGCAACGGATGCCCGGTATTCGGCATATGATTTTATCACATTACTAAATCCGGAAATTGGTTTCATCAGCTTTTTATGAGAGATAATTACATAGCTGGCCTTTGCCGGATTCAGATTCCGGAATTTTAAAGAAATTGCCTTCAAAGGCACCACAAATCTCTCAGAATTGGTAATTAGCACCTTAGGCTCCCGGTTTTGCGTAGAAGTCAGTACAAATGATTTATTTTGACCATTTGCCTTCACTTGTAATTCCTTAGGAATATAAACATAGGATACATCATATACCCTTACATTAGAAAAAGGAGACTCAAAAACAAATAAAGAGGGGCTAGTTTTATTTGAATCAGCTGGAGAAATAATTAAATTTTTATCTGAGAAAATATTCTGACGTGGATATCTTACGCGTAAATAGGCCACTCTAATTAAATCCGGCCCTGGGGGCGAATTCTTTTTATTTACTTCTACCCTTACCTTTACGGTACCGTTGGCAGCTATATCAGAAAACTGTAGCGGATAAGTTAGTTTCCGGTGGCTGTAAGGTTCCATTAATATACTCACACTCAAAACCTTAATATTTCCATCAGGCTGAATCAAGGAAATTTTTACATCATGCTGAAAATCAAAGGTTCCTATTAACACAACATCTAGTTGAGGAAGCGGCCCTGCCGTATTTACATTAAATATAGAGTCAACAACAAAATCTCTTCTATCTCCAAAAAATTGAGAAAAAATACCTTCGGCTCTGTCTGCCCAAGACATTTTACTCGCAACAACAGGCTGATTTAAGGGACCAAATAACCTTCCATTGGTATATTGCTCCGTCACTACATTCATTCGGGTGCTAAAATGCCAAGGCTCGGGATTTAATCCAGCAGCCGAAACATTTTCCTTTTGCATCCGAAGCCCATTGTTGTTTGAAACAGTCAGAAAATACGCAGCGGTATCGGAATATAAACTATAGTAAGGATGCACCTGATCTCTGGGATCTTTGTACAAACCTTTATCCATTTTACCATCGTTTCGCTCGCCGTAAAATTCCAAATAGTCGCCAGGATTTAAATTCCCATCCGTTTCGCCGTTAACAAACATGGCGACTTCTTTACCCCTACGAAATAGTTGTAACTTTTGCGGATTAGCCGAGGCAAGTCCGGCATTTGCCAGATAGTTATAGTCGAGACGGTGCATTCCGGTGGCTAATACTTTAATTTTGTAATAGCTTTGGGAAAAATTAATCCATTCGTTGCCAAAAGTTTGCGCCTGGGCCGTAAAGACGGCAGCTAAACTCAGCAGCAGCAGAAATAAGGATTTTATTTTAACAGAATTGGTAACAGTGTTCATATACACTTAATATTTTAATCAAAAGAATAGCCCAAGGAAACAATAATAGATGACAGCCTCGCATTGCTGGAAAAATTATTCGTAGGGGTAGTATCGGCAATGCGGGTTAAAGCCAAATCGAGTTTCAATCCGTTGGAAGAAATACCTACCCCAAAATTTGGTTGGAATTTCCAGCTTTCGGTATAATCAAAATTACGTATTTGCTGCACATTATTCATGCCTGCTCTCATAAATACCAACTGGTTATAATTTATTTCCAGCCCTAAATGCGGATCAATGGATAGCACATCTGTTCCCAGCAACACATTGCGCCGGCCATCGAAAGTAAAATCCAGGTCAGCGGCTACCAGAGCGCCCAGTTTATCGGTAAATTGGAGACGATGGGCAATACCAGCCACCAGGCGGGGCAAGGTAATTTCAACGCTGCTCTTGATTAACAAAGAATCACCGGTAAGAACAGCCACATCCCGGAACTCATCGGGGTTATGCACCCAGGCGTTGAAGGTAGAAGTAATATCTTTGGCCATTAAACCAAACTGCCAGCCTTGCCGCTCCAGTTGGGCACCTACATCCAGCCCAAAACCATAAGCATTGGCAAACTGCCCCACATTACGGTATATTACTTTGGCCGAACCACCCAGCCGTAATCCTTTTATTAAACTACTTCGCCGGGCATAAGAAACCAGTAAGGCATAGTCCGCTACCGAAAACAGCCTGATATTGTCGTAATTAATGTAACCGTATTCATTTACCAGGTTACGGGTATCAGCAATATCGTCTACCCCGGTACGGATCAAAGATACCGCAAAAGCACTGCTGGAATCTAAGGGCGCTGCGTACGAAGCAAAATCATTTTTTACAATCCCGGCAAAAAGCTCCGAGTGCATGAGCACAACATTGTGCTTTGGAGTTAGCTGCAAAAGTCCGGCGGGGTTCCAGAAACCAGCGGTAGCATCATTGGCAATAGCCGATTGCACGTTACCCATACCCAGGGCCCGTCCGCCTACTCCAATATTAAGAAACTCGTTGCTGTACTTAGGTGCCCGCACCTGCGCGGTGGCCTGCATACAAACCATGCCTACCAAGAAGCAGCATAGCTTGCCTATTTTATAAAACATATGGGGTGTAAAAATATAATAATAACGATACCTCTGTTTATCCGGGTGTTTTTCTACGCAAAATACAAAGAATTATTTTAAGAAAATTAAACTGCACTACAGAAATTACAAAGTTGTACTTAAACGCAATATGAAACACCGGCAATAAATATTTTCGCTAGATATCCGGGGTGTTTTTACCGGATTTTCTTACCGACAAACCAACGTCCTGGCTGCTCTTAGAAAGATCAATAAAAACTTAACCTGAATAATATTTTATTAAAAAAATAAACACAAACAGTACCTTGCTTTACATAGTACCTTCTATTATATTTGTTCCGATAATAAATAATAACCAGCATGAAAGTAGAAAACACACAGGTACAGATGCGGAAAGGAATCCTTGAATTCTGCATTCTGGAGATAATCTCCCGGGGTGAAGTCTATGCTTCTGATATGCTTGATGAGTTAACGGCAGCCAAAATGATTGTGGTTGAGGGCACGCTCTATCCGTTACTAACCCGGCTTAAAAACGCAGGACTTCTGGAATATTCATGGGTCGAATCTACCTCCGGTCCACCGCGCAAATACTATAGGCTTACCGCCATTGGTAAAACTTTTTTAGAACAACTCCGGCAAACGTGGCTAGAGGTGGTAGCCTCTATTGAACATATTACCCAAAAAAATAAAGCATCCTAAAGAAATGAAAAAGAATATCAGCATCAACTTACAAGGCATGATTTTTCATATAGAGGAAGATGGCTACGAACAGCTCAGCCAATATCTGGCAGCTATAAAGGCATATTTCTCGGCCTACGCCGGGCATGAAGAAATTATTGCGGATATAGAAGCCCGTATTGCCGAAATATTTTTCTCCAAACTATCGCCTACCAAGCAGGTTATCACCAGCGACGATGTGCAGGCCCTGGTGGCCCAGATGGGCAGTGTAAAAGATTTTCAGACCTTGGAAGACGACGAAACCGAGTACGCGGCGCCTTCGGCCGAACAGCCCGGCAACACCGGTTCCTTTAACCAGGCTACCGGCGAACGCCCAGCCACAGCGCGGGGAATTTACCGGGATGAAAACCGGAAAGTGTTGGGCGGGGTAGCTGCCGGCATTGCTAATTACCTGAACCTGGACCCACTGTGGATTCGTTTTGTTTTTGTTTTTCTGACGGTGCTTTTTGCCATACCAGGCGGCTTTCCGGCCGGATTAATCATGGTGGCCTACATACTTTGCTGGGTGTCTTTTCCGGTAAACTATTCTTTACCCGAAACAACTCCTAAAAAATTATTCCGGAACCCGGATGGCAAAAAACTCGGTGGTGTAGCCGGCGGCATTGCTTTATATTTTGGGATGGATGTAGCCGTTATCCGGTTGTTGTTTTTAATTTCCGCTTTTCTGGGCGGCTTTGGTCTCGTGGCTTATATTATCCTCTGGATAATATTGCCCGAGGCCTCCTCGATCACCGACCGGGTACAAATGCAGGGAAACCCGGTGACCCTTTCGAGCATTGAAGAATCTTTAAAAACTAATTTGCGCATGCACGATGAAGATGGCCGGGAAAACCCTTTAGCCCGCGCCGTCTTGTTCCCGGTGCGCTTCATAACCCACATATTTGCCGCTATAGCGCGTATTCTCGGACCCGTTATCAGTTTCCTGATTGGTTTAATCCGCATCCTGGCCGGCACTTTACTCATTCTGATTGCCGGCACCCTTATATTTGGTTTGCTTTTAATGGCCTTCACTGCTTTAGGCCTGTTAGATGGGTCCGATTTTATTAGTACAGATGTTCCTTTCGCCCTATTAATCAACACCTTTCCGGCTTATGGCCTAGTAGCCGGTTTTTTTGCCGGCCTTATTCCCTGTATTTTTATTCTGGTACTGGCTTTGGGTTTATTGCTCAAGCGTTTTTACCTCCGTCCGGCTATTGGCTGGTCTTTTTTTGGCATCTGGATTCTTAGTATTTTTGTACTGGTTCTTTCGATTATTCAGTTCCGGAATAATTTCCGGGAGAACGGCGAATACACCTCTCAGAAAGATTTTCCGGTTACAACTTATCAAACCATTCTGCTGAAAGCCCGCGACACCGATTCGTTCCGTAACGGTTACGTCCCGATAGAAGTACAAAGCTACCCGGGCAATACCGTAAAAATAATACAGGAATTCCGGGCAAAAGGAGCCAACGAAGCCGAAGCTGTGCGCAATGCCGCCATGATAAGTTACCGTGCCGAACAACAAGATTCTGTTATCACTTTCGATTATAATTATAAGTTTAAACCTGAAGCAATTTACCGGGAGCAGGATTTATCTTTAAGATTATTACTACCCGAAAGCAAGAAATTCCGGCTCTCCAAAAATTTTGCCGAGATGCTACCCGGCTCTGCTTTCGACCGAGATTTAAATAATCAGGAAAAAAGTAAATATTTGTGGCAAGTAAAAAAGAACGGCTTTGTTTGTCTGGATTGCCCCGCCATCGATACTACCGCCACTATATCGGAATCAAACAGATCAAATTTTGACGTAAACGACCAGACCAGCCTAAGTTCGCCGTTACGCAACGAAAATGATTATGATAATAATACCCGTTCTTTCAACTTTTCTAATTTCCAACGGGTGCATGTTGGTGGTATTTACCATGTTAAGGTTCGGCAAGGCGATTCATTTTCCGTGACAGCCCGGGGCGGTAACGAAGAACTTAAAGATCTGGAAATAAAACAAGATGGTGATAGATTGGAAGTAAAACCCCGTCACAACCGTTTCCGCTTCTCGCTCAACGACCGCGAACCAGTACTTATTACGGTAGTAATGCCGGCCCTGAAAGAACTTGATTTATCCGGGGCGGTAAAAGCCGATGCCAGCGGCTTTACCGCCGAGGGTTTCCGGTTAAACCAATCTGGTGCCGTAGAGAGCGCATTATCTATAAAGTGTAAAGAACTAAATATTGATTTAAGCGGTGCTTGTCAGGCATCCGTGGCCGGCAGCGGCGAGCGCATCAACATTGATGCATCCGGTGCCAGCCAGGTACGGGCGGGGGGCTTTAAATCTACAAATGCCAAAGTAGAACTGGCCGGAGCCAGCAACGCGCGGGTATTTGTTACAGAAGATTTAAAGGCCAATGTTTCCGGACCCAGCCACTTAACCTACAAAGGCAATCCAAAAAATGTAGATTCTGACCAATCCAGCATGGGCAGTATCGAAGAAGATTAATTTTTAATGCTTAGCCAAGCCTGTGAGTTAAAATAAAACTATGAAAAAGTGATGCTTTATTTTTTTGACCTAAACCCGGTGGTTATTTATTTTAATAATCACCGGGTTTATTTTTTACTACAACCGAAAGACTACGCTATTTTGAGCACGGCGTGCGGGTCGCATATTATGATTTAAAGCAAAGAAAACAGCCAAACGCCGCAGGCATTATTTCAAAGATGCAACCGATTAATATTTCCTTGTCTAAAATTGATTCCTTTTATAGATATTGCATCGGCATTATTGTTAATATGGAAGGTCTATTCCTATGGCTTTGAAACCTGTTACTTTTAATAAGGATAAACTTTATTTTTCTTTTTTAATACTTTTTTTTATTGGTGGTTTAATCAGAATATTCAGACATGAAATGTGGCTGGATGAAACAGAGCCCTGGCTTTTGGCGCGTGACAGCGCATCTTTCGCCGAAATGCTGTATAACAAACGTTATGAGGGGCATCCGGCATTGTGGTATTCTATTCTGTTTATAATTACCCGTTTTACCACCAATGTAAGTGTAATGCAAATCCTGCATGTATTTATAATGACGGGATTTGTGTATTTATTTTTGAAATCTCCTTTCAATTTTTATTTTAAAATACTCTTTTGTCTGGGATATTTTATTTTTTATGAATATCTGATTTTATCGCGCCTTTATGCGCCCGGATTACTTTTAACAGCTTGCCTCTGCTATCTGTACCAACATAAAAACAAAAACCCGCTCTTACTTTCGCCGCTCTTATTTTTACTGGCTCAAACAAACCTGTTTGGTTTAATATTTACTTGTGGATTTTTATTACTACTTACCTACGAGCATCTTTCGAAACCGGCGGTGCCCGGGAATCGCCAGTTTGGTACTACTATATTAGGTTTTAGCTTGGTTTCAGCAGGGATACTCCTGGCCATTTACTCCATGATTCCGCCGGCAGATACATATTTTGCCGCTGGCTGGAATTTTAGATGGGAGATGGAAAATATACTTAAAGTATTAGGCGCCCTATGGACCGGCTTCGTACCTTTTCCCATCATCTATGTGGAGTTCTGGAATTACAATATTATTCAATCTGTTAACTACCGGGCTACCTTAGGTATAATTATTTATATCCTGACCTTATCTTATTTTTTCAGATCGCCGAAAGTTTTACTTTTATACTTATTCCTGACCACCAGTATTTTGTCATTTTTTTATATTAAATTTTTTGGTACCACCCGCCACCATGGTCATCTCTTCATGGCTTTTATTTTTTGCTTGTGGCTGCTTCCGGCTGTAAAAAATCCATTTGCCGGGTCCCATTCATTTTTTACCCAAAAAAGTATTCGCCACTGGGGTATTTACCTGATTTTATTCATAAATATCTCTGCAGGCGTGTTTGCGTCAGCCATAGATTGGGTTTATCCGTTCGCGCCGAATAAGCAAGCCTCAATATTTCTGAAACAATTTCGATATGAATATATTTTGGTCGCCCAGGATAATTTTCATACATCTTCAGTATCTGCCTATTTAAATAAATTAATTTATTTCCCTAAACTTAAAAAATTTGGCAGCTTTTACCAATTGGCTTACCGGGATAAAAAAGAAATAACGTCCACAGAAACAATCCAGGCAGGCTTTAACCTCCAAAAAAGGCTAAAAAAGCCAGTTATTGTTATTTTGAACGAAAAACTGGAAGCATTTAAAAGCTTTAAAAACCTTAAAGAAGTTTATATAACAGATGGCTCAATTTTAGGAAAACCGGTTTACCATTTATATCTGATTTCTAATAATTAAATTTTTAAGGCTTACTTAATATTTTGTTTTACACTAAGAAAATGGGGATGTATTTAGAGGAAATGGTTCTGAATAAATATCTTAATTTAGGGCGTTCCGGATTTTCTTCTATGTTTGCTAATCATAAATCTTTCACCGAAGTTTTATAAAACGTTAAAACACGATCATTGATTTGAAATTTTGGAATATCATTTTTTAAGCCTAATTTTGATTTAATACTAAAAATTTATTTAAGTGTCTTTCTTAGCTTATATAGACCCAGGTAATGGAAGTTTTCTTATTCAGCTTATAATTGCAGGATTATTAGGGATAGGCTATACATTAAGATTGTATTGGAGTAAGGTGAAAAATTTCTTCAACCGGAACGCTAAAAAATAAGAAGCTCACATTTGTGACCAATAATAGCATAGGAAGTTCTTTCAGAGATCCCAGTGGTTTCAT
>JAQBNV010000635.1 GCA_028288395.1 Adhaeribacter sp.
GGCGTAAAATAAATGGGGAGGGTTAAGTGCAAATAGATTAAATTAGATTTTTTGAATATTGTAACTTCTGCTTTGTTAAGAGAGTAAGGAGGCTTCCACCTGATTATAATTTTTTGAAAGTGCGTACGTTTAGTTTTTTCTATAAAAGTCTGTTTCGAAATATATTTATTTGCCTGATAGGCTTGCTGATGCTGGCCGGATGCGAACGCCACCGGGCACCGCACAAAATAGTGGTATTTAAAGCGCCGGAGGTGCTGCCAGAAGATACCATAAAATATCCCAATGCTTTAATCACCACCCTGAACCGGCGGAACGCCTGGGTTGATTCGGTGTTCCGGACTTTGACGCCAGCCCAGCGCATTGCCCAACTCATGATTGTAGAAGCCTTCCCGAATAAAGGCCAGGAACACGTAGACGATGTGCTTTATCTTATTCGCCGGTACAAAATAGGAGGTATTATATTTTTTCAGGGAGGCCCGGTGCGGCAAACTACCCTTACGAATAAATTTCAGGCCGCCTCAAAAGTACCGCTGCTTATCAGCATGGATGCTGAATCGGGGGTGGGCATGCGCATGGATAGTGCCATGCAATACCCGCTGCCCATGTTGCTGGGCGCTATTAACAACGATAGTATTATTTACCGATTGGGGGCCGAAATTGCTTCTGAATTTAAGCGTTTGGGTATGCACCTGAATTTTGCGCCGGTGGTAGATATTAATAATAATCCAAATAACCCGGTAATCAGTTACCGGTCTTTCGGTGAGAATAAAAAAGATGTTACTTCCAAAAGTTTGGCTTTTATGCTGGGGATGCAGGAGAATGGCATTATTGCCACGGCCAAGCACTTTCCGGGCCACGGCGATACCAACGTAGATTCTCATCTGGATTTACCCGTTATTACCTATGGCCGCGAGCGCCTCGATACCCTGGAACTGTACCCGTTTAGGGCTTTAATCCGAAGTGGGGTAGGAGGCATTATGGTGGCCCACATGCATTTGCCCATGCTTGACTCTACTGCAAATTTGCCTAGCACGTTGTCGCGACCGGTGGTAACCGATTTATTACGCCAGGAACTGGACTTTGCGGGTTTAATTATTACCGATGCCTTGGTGATGAAAGGGGTGACCAAATATTTTAAACCGGGCGAGTCGGAAGTGATGGCGCTGGTAGCCGGGAATGATATTATGGAAAGGATGGTTAGTGTGCCCATTGCTATTAAAGCCATTCAGGAAGCAATACGGGAAGGGCTGCTTAGTCAGCAGGAAATAGACCGGCGGTGTAAGAAAGTGCTGGCCGCTAAATATTGGGTAGGCCTGAACCGGTACAAGCCGGTGCCGCTCGAAACCCTTTACGCCGATTTACATACCAGCCGGGGTCACGAAACCAACCGGCGTTTAGCCGAAGGCGCCATTACCTTGCTGCACAACAAGCGCAATATTATACCTTTAGAAAAACCCAAAAAGAAAAATCAGAAAATTGCGGTGCTGGCAATAGGCGCCGCCCGCCCTACTTTCTTTCAGCGCAAAATGGCCGAACACGCGCCTATCGAAGCCTTGCTGCTGCCGCGGCGGAGCCAGAAAAAAGACCGGGACTTGCTGCTTAAAAAACTTAAAAAACATAACCAGCTGGTTCTTGCCATTTACGGACCCAGCATCCGGCCCAGCAACAGCTTAGGTTTATCAAAAGATGAAAGAGATTTTGTTAATAAGCTAATCCGGGAAAAGAAAGTAATTGTGACCTTGTTTGACAATGCTTATACCCTTAACCAGTTCGATGATGCCGCCAAAGCCAATGGGTTGATTGTGGGATATCAGCAATTACCGGCGGTACAGGAGGCGGCAGCTAAATTAATTTTCGGCAAGATAAAACCGAATGGCAAACTACCGGTAACTGTAAATGACCACTTCCGGTACGGCGATGGGTTATAATCTTATATCAAATCGCATGAACAAGGTGCCATACTGCATGTAACTTAAACCGGGTAGGTCTTGAAACCTACCCGGTTTAATACCAACTCGCATTTACATTTTTCCATTGATAATTAACAGAAATTTCTAAAGCTCATACAGGTATCTTTCCTGAATGTTTCTATGGAATTTGGTTTATACTATTTGGTATTAATCCGGAGGAGCAAAAACCAGCCGGCATATAAAAAAAGAAACCCGCTGCTTACAGCGGGTTTCTTAAATATAATCAGAAACGTAATACTAATTTTTTGCCTCGTTTGCTGCTTCTTTTACTTCCGCACCGGCTTCGTTAACCGCGTCGTTGGTGGCATCAACAGCCTGATCGGTGTTAGCCTCTAAAGAATCAGATGTAGCATCGGCATCAGCTTCAATTGCATCGCCGGCATTTTCAGTAGCATTCTCCGTGTTTTTGGTTTCACAAGAAGCAAAAGTGAAAGTTGCTACCAAAGCTATAAACGAGAATCTTATTAACTTTTTCATCTTTAAGGGGTTTGTTTATCGGTTTATACCAGTAACCGAACAAAGTAACCCACTATTTTAGAAAATTTTCAATTTTTTACTTACGTTACTTTCCCTGCTATTTTCCGGCAACAGCAG
>JAQBNV010000657.1 GCA_028288395.1 Adhaeribacter sp.
GGGAGCAATCTGGCCGAAGAACTGATTGCACAAGGATGGACCACCTACGGCTTAGCGCGCCACCCTAAGAATGATATACCGAACTTACAGCCAGTGGCGGCTGACCTGCTGCAGCCGGAAAGCCTTCAGGCAGCTCTGGAATCTGTTGCTCCCACGCACGTATTCATAACGAGCTGGATGCGAATGGAAACAGAAGCCGATAACATTCGGGTAAATGCTGCCATGGTCCGCAATCTGTTAAATACTTTATCGCCAAAGAAAACCGTGGAGCACGTAGCCTTGGTTACGGGCCTCAAACATTACCTGGGACCTTTTGAAGCATATGCCAAAGATGGATTCCTGCCCGAAACCCCTTTACGCGAGGAACAGCCCCGACTGGATATAGAGAATTTCTATTATGCTCAGGAAGATGAAGTGTATGCTGCCGCTGCCCGGAATGGTTTCACCTGGAGCATTCATCGGCCGCACACGGTCATTGGCAAAGCAGTGGGTAATATGATGAATCTGGGAACTACCCTCGCGGTTTATGCCACTATTTGCAAGGAGACGGAACGTCCCTTCCGCTGGCCCGGTTCCGAAGCGCAATGGAATGGACTTTCTGATGTGACGGATGCCCGTGTTTTGGCCAAACAATTAGTGTGGGCAGCCACTACGGAAGACGCCCGTAACGAAGCGTTTAATGTGGTTAACGGGGACGTTTTCCGTTGGAAATGGCTGTGGAACCGCATCGCTATTTGGTTTGGCATTGAACCCGCGGGTTTTGACGGAACCATTCATCCTTTAGAAATTGAAATAGCAAATGATGCTCCTAAATGGCGCGAAATTGCGGAGCGGTATGGTTTAGCCGAACCTGATTTAAACAAGCTGGCCTCTGCGTGGCACACCGACCTGGATTTGGGGCGTCCTATAGAAGTGATGACCGATATGTCCAAGAGTCGCAAGTTAGGCTTCCTGGAATATCAAAGAACAGACGAATCATTTTTTGACCTTTTCACGCAATTGCGGGCAGATAGATTAATTCCTTAAAGCTTTATAATCAGCTATTTTCAGAAAATAAATTGGGCAGTACAGGTTTTATATTTTTGGATTAGGAATATACCCTTTATAGGATGTAAATAAAAAGGAAGCCTTCTATCTGTGGCGAAGCTTCTTTTCTATTTAAGAAAACCACAGTATAAGATTTTAATGGTCTCATTCATGTCTAGCAAATCTAAATACCTGGATCAGATTAACTTACTGTCTATAGGTTCTCATATCAGGGTTGCTAAATAAATGGGGCTAGAATCTTATATTCAGCACCTCATATTACTACAAAAGATAAATTGTAACAAAGCGTCCTTTATCATTACAAATTCCTTCAAATATCCGTCGGCGCGGGCAGTATTGCGGTATTTTATCATTACTAAATTCTAGCCTAATATTCAGCTATCTTCCTGCGGGCAAAAGTTTCCAGTTTACTAAAAGGCCACATCAGCCAGGATTAAAAAAGACTTTTATAGATTGTATAAGTTGAAATTAAAACAATAATAATCCCGACCAGGCGCATCATTGTTTTGGGCTTAACCCTTTTGGCCAGCACCGCGCCGACCGGAGCAGCTAGTACCCCGCCCAATATCAATGCCAGCACTACTGGCCAGCTGTCCAGACCCACAAAAAACAGGAAAACCCCGGTACTGAAAAAAGCTACAAAAAACTCGGCAGTGTTAACTGTACCAATGGTTTCCTGCGGGGTTTTGCCCTGGAAAATAAGGTTGGAGGTCACGATAGGACCCCAACCGCCCCCGCCAACCGCATCCAGGAAGCCTCCCGAAATACCTAGTAAAAATACCCGCCTTACCCGTTCAACCGTAGGCAATACCCTGAAACTTTTTATTAGAATCAGGATACCCATAACGAGCAGGTAACCAGAAATATATGGTTTGATCATATCTCCATCCAACACCTCCGAAATTAAGTACGCCCCAATTACGGCCCCAAGCACGCCCGGAATCACTATCCGGAAGAAGAGGGCTTTATTAACATTTTGCAGGAACAGGTGAGATAAACCAGAAACCCCGGTGGTAAAAACTTCGGCGGTATGCACACTCGCCGAGGCCACAGCCGGCGGCAGGCCAAACGTCAACAAAAGTGTCGAACAACTCACCCCATAAGCCATGCCCAGGGTACCATCGATGAGTTGGGCCAGAAAGCCTGCTCCCATAATGATAAAGAACTTCTGGTCAAAGGAAAACACCGGCGGCTGCGCGGAAAAATAGATTATTTTCACTATCAAAAACAGCAAAAGGCCTATCTTCAAGGTTATCATAACCGCACTGATGTGTCTGAGGGATAGTTTGTGCACCATAGATTCTAAATCAGTTAAAGTTTTAGATAATATTTCTGGTTGTTTTATCGGGCACCAAAAGTAGCATCAGTAGAATTAATTAATACCCAATCCTTAAACAAAACCAAAAGTAATGCAGGCGTATTTTCAATAGGAAAAGCCGCTTAACAAGATTATGGTCTGATAATTTAGCATGTTTTCTTTACAGCATGTACTTTTTAAATCAAACCCGGCTAAAAAACCAAATATTACATCAGAATACCCACTAACTCGGTCGACATGGAAGAAGCCAGCGTACCACAAATAAATGCTTTCAAACCCAAAGCAGCCAGGTCCTATCTGCGTTCCGGTACCAGCTACCTAATACCTCCTACCTGGATAACGATAGAACCAAAATTTGCAAACCGCA
>JAQBNV010000015.1 GCA_028288395.1 Adhaeribacter sp.
AAAGAGGGTGATACCACTTCTGTTAAAACCTACACCGATGCCAAAGGCTATTTCACCTTTCCGATACTGGATGGGCTGAATTATATTGTAAAAGGTAGTAAAGCAGGTTACTTAACCCGTTCGGTTACCGTTGCGCCAAGCTGCGAGTCTACCTTAGATATGATTAAAATGGGCATGGTATTAAACCGCAACACCCTGAACAAACCCATTATTGTCGAAAATATTTATTACGATTTGGATAAGTACGACATCCGGGCGGATGCTGCATTGGAACTTGATAAGCTGGTACGTACCCTCAAAGACAACCCAACCATAAAAATTGAGCTAAGTTCGCATACCGACAGCCGGCAAAGCCATTCGTATAATAATTTACTTTCGCAAATGCGGGCAGAAGCCGCCGTGAATTACATTATTTCGAAGGGCATCGCGTCTGACCGCATTACTGCGAAGGGCTACGGCGAAACCCGGCTGCTGAATAAATGCGACAACAATGTAAATTGCCCGGAAGCAGATCACCAGTTAAACCGCCGGACGGAGTTTAAAATATTAAGAGCCAAATAATGGATTTGGATTATGGCCCGCATAAAAGACAATAATATAATACTGCAGGCATATCTGGTAAATCAGGTGGAAATACGCAAGTAAGGAGCCGCAAATATTATGGCTTTATCGCTTTAAGTTTTTTGTTAAAATCGGTCTTTTCGGCGCTAAAAACCAGTGCCGAAAAGACCGGAGTTTTTTAATTTTGGTAGCCGTTCGTGCGGTCATCAACCTTTAAATTATGTTTATTTATTGCCTGAGGGTTAAAGCCGCTAAATATATTCTGCTCATAAGCGGTAGCCTCAAATAATCCCAAGTAGTTACTTTCTTAAAATAGCCCCCCTGCAGGCTTAAATTACCCTTGGTTAATTGGCGTTCGATTTTTATCTTCCTGCTGTTTTACAACTCAACTAATGAAGTAGGTTGGTGGCTTTAAAGGCAGCTAGTGGTTATCCAAAACAATTCATCTTACTCTAACTTATTATATATATGTTCGCCTTAATCAGGACAGACGCGACGAATCCGGATTTTGTACATCTGGTAGGTCATCTGGACGCCGACTTGAGCGTAAGGGATGGCAAAGATCATTCGTTTTATGCGCAGTTTAATAAAATAGATAATATAAGGAATGTAATAGTGGCTTATGATAACGGGCTGCCGGTTGGTTGTGGCGCCGTTAAAGCCTATACCCAGGATACCGGGGAAATTAAGAGAATGTATGTTCTGCCGGAATACCGGGGGCGGAAAATTGCCAGTCAAATATTGCAGGAATTAGAAAAGTGGGCCCATGAACTAAACTTTAGCCAGGTAATTTTAGAAACTGGCAAAGCCCAACCCGAAGCCATTGGACGCTATACCAAAAGCGGTTACCACCTGATTCCTAATTACGGACAATACGCCCAGGTAGAAAACAGCGTGTGTATGCAAAAAGCCACGAGCACTCCGGCCAGTTAATATTTAAACCAAAAAGCCTGATAAATGGTAGGAGAATAAATACGCCGGCCAGTTAATATATTAAATTACAGGAAAAGGCTTTATGAAAGATGTATAGGCGGAAAGTCTTTTTTAATCAGTACCACTTCATTTCTAATTTACTTTTAACGCTTCAACTATAACGTTTGGAAACACCAGTTTCAGAAGATATTGAAGAAAAAATCAAACTGGACTCTTTCGGGGCGAGAACGCATGTCGTGGTGCTTCGTAAGGAACGTTTTGCTTTCGACACCACCGAAATCAGGGTGCCGGCAATAACTCACTTTAAATTTGGCATCAAAATAATGCAGATAGGTATGTTTCCGGTGGGCCGGCGATACCAGATAAATATTAAAACGCCCGAAAAACAAATAAACCTGGTTTTTAGAACCTATTTGGGCATCGGAAATAATTATTTTAATTGGTTATTTGAAGCGTTGGTAGATGGTATCTGGCTGCAAATCGGGGAACGGTTATTTCGGGAAGCCATGGATTTGGTACGGGCCGGCAAGGCTTATGCCGTGGGTAACTGTACCATTAACCGGCAGGGAATAATCCTAAACCAGGATACCCCGCTAACTAAAAAACTACACGTAATTCCGTGGGCCGACGTAAGCTACGAAAAGAAGTATAACCGGTTGGTAATTAATAGTAAAAGTAATCACCAGGTCTGGGCAAACCTTTATTTTCTGGACGATTGGAATGTAGATGTGTTGATGGATATATTGGATTGGCTGTTGCAGGAAGGTGGGCTGGCCGAACTCGAAAATATTAACCCGTAACTACACCCGTAACTACCCTTATCTTCTTTGTAACCGATGCTTCCCGGTTAAATGGCTGGGCAAGCCTATCTGCTGCTTAGCCAATCAACCCAAAATATCCCTGAACCCCGGTCTATAACCCGAAAATTTTAGATAATAATTGGTTCTAATTCCAAAGAGCATTATTTCTCAGTCATAAATATCTGAAAAAGAGGCTTGGGCCGGAGATTCTATATGGGTTTTTATACCTAAGGTCGGGTAGAAAGCATCTTGGTTTAACCTGATAATTTAGGTGCCTGTTTAATGCGCAAAACTAATATTTTACCGGGTCGGATGTGTAGCTTCCACTTTGGATAATTATAATTTATGAAAAGTGAAAATAAATAACTTCGGTGATAAAAACATAAGAAAATTAATTAATATATTCGTTGTCTAATATTATGCAGTCCATGATTGTATTTTGCCTATGAAACAGATTACTACTCAGCTCAAGCGTTATTTCCTGATTTTTCCATTGTTGGGGGTTGTCGTTTCCTTCGGTTTTGCAGACCGTTATTTCGAGATCGCTAAGAACCTGGACACCTTTGCGTCGCTTTATCGCCAGCTAAATAACCATTATGTGGAAGAAGTGAACCCTTCGGTACTGATGCGGCAAGGCATCGAGGCCATGCTGGGCTCACTGGATCCCTACACCGAGTTTGTGCCGGAATCGGAGCTCGAAGATTTTAAGATGAATTACGTGAGCAAACAGTACGCAGGCATTGGCGCATCGGTATTTAACAACAAAGCTGGCAAAGTTATTATATCAGAACCTTACGAGGGTTTTTCGGCACAGAAAGCCGATATCCGGGCCGGAGACGAAATTGTCGCAATCAACGGCATTCCGGTGGTGGGCCAGAACAGCCTCGGGGCTACCGATTTGCTCAAAGGCCAGAAAGGCACCAGCTTATCTATGGTGGTTAAAAGGCCGGGTGAACCCAAGCTTCTTGAGAAAACGTTGGTACGGGAAACCATTGTAATTAAAAACGTGCCCTATTTTGGCTTGTTAAATGATAGCACCGGGTATATTAAACTAGATAAATTTCTGGAAAATGCGGCCCAGGAGGTGCGGGATGCTCTGGTAATCCTTAAAACCAAACACCGCATAAAAGGGTTGGTACTGGACTTGCGCGGCAATGGCGGCGGCATTGTGCAGGAATCTGTAAATATTGTAAACCTTTTTGTAGAGAAGGGACAACCAATTGTAACCCAAAAAGGGCGGTTTAAAGACCGCGATGTAAGCTATAAAGCAGTTTTCACACCCATTGATGCCAAAATACCCTTGGTAGTACTGGTGGATAAAGGTTCAGCTTCGGCTTCCGAAATTGTGTCGGGCGCTATTCAGGACCTGGATCGTGGCACCATTATCGGGCAGCGAACGTTCGGAAAGGGATTGGTTCAGCAAACGTTGAACCTGCCATATAACGCTCTGTTAAAAGTTACAGTAGCCAAATATTATACGCCCAGCGGCCGCTGCATTCAGGCCATGGATTATGCACACCGCCAGCCCGATGGCAGTGTTACCGCCGTTTCTGATTCGTTGATGGCCGAATTTAAAACCAGGCACGGCCGCCTGGTTTACGATGGTAGCGGTATTCATCCGGATATTTCCACGCCCGAGGAGAACTATAATTATATTACTTACAGCCTGGTGCGTAAAATGCTGCATTTCGATTTTGCTACGCAATACCGCAGCACCCACCCCGTAATTCCGGCGTCCCGTAAGTTCCAGATGAGTGATGTGGAATACGACGAATTTTTGAAGTTTATAGCTCACCGGGATTACAGCTATTCTACCAAAAGCGAAAAGAATTTGCAGGAGCTGAAAAGCCAGGCTGAGAAAGAAAAATATTTTGAAAGCATTAGAAGCGAATACGAAGCGCTGGCAAACCGGCTGCAGGAAAACAAAAAAGATGATTTGATACGTTACAAAGAAGAAATAAAAGAAGTGTTGGAAGCCGAAATAGTTGCGCGCTATTATTTTCAGACCGGTAAAAGGGAGGCTTCTTTTAAATCTGATGCGAGCATTAAGGCAGCCCTTCGGGTTTTAAATAATAAAAAGTTGTACGCTACTATTTTAAAAGGCGAGGGGCCTTATAAAATCATTGGTAAGCCGAAAGCAATGGCATTTGTCCAAACCGAAAACGCTACGGAAGGCGGCCATTAACCGCTCTCCATGATGATTACACAAAACGGGCGTTCTTTTGGTAAGAACGCCCGTTTTGTGTAATCATCATGCCTATTAGTGAAATTTTATTGATCCATATCTTCCAGGATTTTCAGGAGAATAATCCACAACTGTTCGTACGGAATAATTTCAATTTCCGCAAAGGCATCGCCGGGGACCGGCGTTGATTGCAAGCGTTCGTAAAAAGTTTTTCCCTTCTTCAATGACTCCTGGTAATCGAGGTTGGCATTTACTACTACCACCAGTAATTTAAAAAAGTAAAGGCTTCTTTTACTGAAATTATCACGAAGGTGCCGCCCGGCATATTTCTTTAAACTTTCTATCAGAAAACCAAGTAAATCGGTGTCGCGGGCTTGCACGTGGTAAAAGAATTGCAAAACCATGATGGCCACATTAAAGCCTTGCTTGTCTTTACTATATTCCGGAATAGAAGATATTAGTTGCCTGTAAGAGGATTGGCGCAATAAATTTTTGGTTGGGTTTACGAAATACAGGTAGCTGCTGTAAAGGGTCCAGCGTTCCTGGGCATTTACCCGAATCTTTTTAAAGAAAGAATTGCTGGTAACATCTTCAAATAATTTAACGGCAAGCTCGTAGTTGCCGGCGTGCATGGCCAGCAACATGTAGTTTTCCATGTAAGCAAACCAATTATTAGTAGACCGGTTAAAAGCATTCATATTAGCTTCGGCGAATGCCAGCCCGCTCTGGTAATCTTTAACACGTAAATAAGCATAAACGGTAATGAAGATATTATAACGTACGTCGAAGCGTTTTCGGTTTAACTTCTCTTTCAGCAACAGCTTCTCAGAGGTAGTGGTGATTTTTAATATTTCATCGAAATTTCCGTAAAGTTCCTGCTTGGTGATGTCTAAAATATAGTAATAATCAAAAATATTTGCTGATTTTGTAGTTTCCCAAAGCTCTTTTAAGCGCTCCAAAGATTTTTGTAACTTAGGCAAGAATCCACGCTTGGCAAACACCGATTTGTTTTGCTCCATTTTAGCTGTATAATACAAATCTTCAGCTTCGTATTCAAAAGCTGCCAGCTTTCGATATTGTTCTAATGTTTTTTTAGTTTTGTAATAAAGATTAGGCTTAACTGTAAGAGAATAATTAATTAAAAGTAATTCGAGGCAGGTTATTATAATAGAAGTAAATTCGGCTTCAGTAGCCAGTTTAAGCGTGTTTTGCAATAATTTGCCCGATATTTTATGCTCACCTTCATTCATCAAGGTTCGGCCCTGGTGCAAAAGACTTAAGCATTCCTGTTCGTAACGAAGGGAAACTTTCAGGCGGCTATCCGAAAAATCAAGAAAAAATAAATGGTTAAGCAGTTTTTTGCGCAACCTGGATTTGAGCATTTTTAGTCGGGGATCGTTTGGTTTGCAGTTGTATAGTGCTGCTGCCGCTTCCTCGTCTGTCTGTAATTCACCTTTTTTTATTCTTAAAAATAATTCGGTTTCTTTCGCAACGTGCTTATTTTTAGTTTCAAGTAAAGGTTGGGTCTTTTGCCCCCGGTTGGTTACAATCTGGACAAGTTTGCGCAGGTCTTCCATTTTAAGAGAAATTATACTATTAATAAATTGTAAATATTATGTAGTTTTTTTGCCTTCGAAAAATTGAATAAATCCTTTATTCTGATAAATAAACAATAAGAAAATATAAAACAGAATATTTTAATAAATGAATTTAAAATGTATTTGTTACAAAGTACGCAAATATGTAGCAGTTTACAAAGGTGATATCTTATTTATTTAGTTGTTTAAGGCGTTTTTATATTTTTTTATGGATATTTTATGCTGCATTTTGCATGTTACCTTTTTAGGCACATTGTCCTTTTTTGCGCCTAATTAATTGTTAATATTTGTATTATTAAAATCAGAACCTCAAACACCTATAAAATACAGCCATGTTAGAATTATTATTTGCCTTATTATTGCAACTTTCTGCGTTTACTGCTGACACGAACAAATCATTTGGTCTTCAGAAATCTGATGCAGTTAAAGCTACTACTCAAACCACTATCAGTGGCACTTCCACTACTCCTTTAAAACCAAGTATTGGCAGCGGTGGTTGGGATGATAAAAACTAATTACTACAAATTAAAAAATTAAATAAAGTAAAGATTAACTCTAAGTTAATTTTGCCCTTATTATCTTAGTTGTTTAAAAACTGAAGAACTAAGTGTTAAATGAGAAGAGCAAATCTTATAGTTTTAATCTTTACTTTATTTTTTTCTTTTTGCGGCGAACCCCGCAAGCAAAGCAGTGTTGTTAGTGTCAGAGCAACCCAGGATCCTGAAAATCTAAATCCGGTAAATTATGCCAATGCTACGGCCCTCGAAATTGTAAACCTACTATACCAAAGCCTTCTCGCGCCCGATTCCGAAACCACGCAAATCCATCCCTTACTTGCCGAGCAACTGCCTCAGGTGCAACAAAAAGATTCGGCATCGGTCTTCAGTTTTAAGTTAAGGAAAGAAGCCCGTTGGAGCAATAACCAACCCATAACGGCGGCGGATGTTGCCTTCTCACTCAAATTGTTTCGTTGCCCGCTTATCGATAACCAGCGCCTGGCCGGTCGTTACCACTTTATTAAAGATATTAAGACCGATAAAGAGAACCCCGCTGCCTTTAAACTTATTTGTGAGAAGTACACCTCCGAAATGGATTTAATGACAGGTGATTACGCTATTCTGCCCGAATACCTGATAGATCCCAAAGGGTTACTGAAAGAATTTTCGTTAGCTGACTTAACCCAGCATTACGATTCGCTGAAGAATAATCCCAAAATAAAAGCCTTTGCAACCTGGTTTAGCAGTGAACGCTTTAACCGCGATAAGGCCTATCTGCAAGGCAGTGGCGGCTACGAACTGGAGGATTGGAAAACCGGGGAATACGTAAGATTAAAGAAAAAACAAAACTGGTGGGGTGCCAATTTACCGAAGGATAGTACTATTATTACTGCCAATCCGCAAAATATTACTTTTAAAATAATCCCGGATAATGCTACCGCTTTGCTGGCGCTGAAAAATCAGCAGATAGATGTTTTTGCCGGTATGCCCGTGAATGCCTTTCAGCAGTTAGCTGCTGATAAAACCTTTAAAGGTAATTTTAATTTATATGCTCCCGCCTCTTACGATATTACCTACATGGGCTTTAACGGACGGTTGGCTAAATTTGCCGATGCCCGAACCCGGCAGGCCATAGCCTGTTTACTGGATGTGGATCAGTATGTTAAAGCTATTCAGAATGGGTTTGCGACCCGCACAGTCGGATTAATCTCGCCTACCGATAAGCAATTTTATAATGAAGCCATCAAACCATTTCCTTTTGATCCGGCAAAAGCCCAGGCCCTGTTGCGAGAAGCCGGCTGGATTGAAAAGGATAAGGGCTGGGGAAAAAAAATTAATGGACAATGGGTACCGCTTTCCATTAATTTAAATTATAAAGCCGGAAATTCGGAGTTCGAAAATATTGCCCTGGTATTTCAGGATGCAGCGGCCAAAATAAATATACCCGTCATGATTCAGCCCATGGAAGGTTTGTTGCTCACCAATAACCTGGCTAATCATAATTTCGAGCTATTTATTCGCTACCTGGCCGGCAACCCGTTTGTAACCAATTACTACGAAATACTGCATACCGCGAGTGCGGCGCCCGGTGGCGCCAATTATACGGGTTTCGGTACGCCCGAAAGCGATCGGTTGATTGAGCAAATAAACAAAACGGCCGATTTAAATTTAAAAGCCAAGTATCTGAAAAGATTTCAGGCCATCATACAGGAACAAAGCAATATTATTCCCCTATATTTCAGCAAAGAGCGCATAGCGGTGAGCAACCGGTTTACCAATCTCAAAATATCTGGTTTGAAGCCAGGTTATGATGTGAGCGCTTTCATCCTGAAAGAACAGTAAGTGTATGTTGGGTTACCTGCTGAAAAGGGTGCTGCTTATTCTGCCGACGGTTTGGCTGATTGGTTCCCTGCTTTTTTTGTTAAGTAAAATAATACCCGGCAGTTACGCCGACCGGATTGCCGAAGCTGAACAGGGAACAATTGGTGGCATAAGTGTAGCGCTTAACCGGGAAGCATATTTAAAAAAGCTGGCCCGGGCCGGCCAGGATAAACCGCTGTTTTATTTCTCGATCCGCAACCGGGCCCAACCCGATACCCTTTACCGGGTGTACCCGGTGCAATACCAGCAATTGCTGCAAACGCTCCTGAACCGGTACGGCAACTGGTCCGCGGTAGCCGCTTATTACCACAGCCTGCAGGCGCTGCAGACAGTTGCCGCGGCGGAATACCAGGAAGAAAACAATATGACCGGCTGGCCGGAGAAAGTTCAGCTATTAGGGCAAACCGCTGATCCGGAAGAAATTAGTTTTCTGCTCCAGTCGTTTCCGTCAGCGACAACGGGTGCCGGAAGGGCAGTGGTGCAACTACGGGAACGTTTTGCGCAGTTGCAGCAACAGGCGCAACCTTTAAATTTATTTATTCCCCGTTTCCGGTGGCATGGCCGGCATAACCAATACCATACCTGGTTAATGGATTTAATAGGGGGTAATATGGGAAGTTCTTACCGCAGCCAACAACCGGTTTTAGACGTTATAAGTGGCGCGGTGGGCAATACATTGCTGTTACTTAGCGGCAGTTTAATTTTAACATTTTGGCTGAGCATCCAGCTGGCTATGGGCTTATGTCGTTGGCGTTATGGCCGCACCCTGGTGCTGAATACCTTGTATATGCTGGATAGTACCCCTTTATTCATTGTCGCGCTGGTTTTGCTTACTTTACTGGCCGGCCCGGGGTATTTAAATATATTCCCGGTTTTTGGCTTGGGCGGAGCCGACGAACCATCTGCCGGCTTGGGAGCCGTTATATTAACCCGGTTGCACCACCTGTTGCTGCCGGCTTTATGCCTGGTAATTACGGGGCTGCCTTATATTACCACCCAATTATACCAGGTGCTGCAGCAGGTATTAACTACCCAATATATTTCTACGGCCCGGGCCAAGGGTTTAAGCGAAGTTCAGGTATTGCGCCGTCATGCCTTTCGCAATGCCTTGCTGCCCCTTATCACCCTGTTTACGGGCTATCTGCCGGCTATTATAAGTGGGGCAGTGACCATAGAAGTGATATTTGCTATCCCGGGCACCGGCCGCTTGCTTGTCGATTCGGTTTTGTCCCGCGATTACCCTGTCCTGATTGGGTTGGTATTATTTATAGCGGCGTTGCGCGCTTTTTCGCATGTGCTAGCTGATTTTCTCTATTTTATCTCCGATCCGCGTACCCGTTTAAAAGCCGCCTAACATGAATGAACCGGTAAAAGGTCAAATAGTAGGCAGGCAAAACAAATGGTTTCGCCGGGGTGCAATTAGCTACCTCGTGCTCATGCTGTTGCTTATTCTGTTTGCCGATTGGTTACCGCTGGCATTTTCCCCTACATTTACCGATCTGGCCCAGAAGTACCAGGCACCCTTTCAGTGGCATTTATACGAATTCGGCCAACCCTTTCACTGGCTGGGTACCGATGGCGTAGGCCGGGATTTACTGGCAATAATGATTTATGGGGCCCGAACCGCATTTTTGGTGAGTGTGCCAGCCATGGTATTAGCCGCTGTGGTGGGTGTCGGACTTGGCCTTACCGCCGGGTATTACGGTGATAATCGTTTAGCCTGGCCAGCTGGCAAGTGGGTGGCAGGCATGGTGGCGGGTTTCTTTTTCCTGTTTTATGCTTTGGGAGTTGAATTAAATTTCTTGCCTACACAGCTGACTTACGGCCGGTCAGTTTTGCAATTATTAATTTTAACTGTAATAAGTTACCTCTTTTACAAAGGGCTAGACTTGGTTTTAAGCAAACTGCCATTTTCCCGGAGGAGCATAACGTTACCGCTCGATTTGTTTGTGGTAAAAGCAATTGAAGTAATTGGCGCGGTGCCCCGGTTATTGCTTATCTTATGTCTGGCTGCCTTTCTTCCGCCTTCCGTTACCATCGTAGTACTGCTGTCGCTTATTACTTTTTGGCCTGGCATTGCGCGCTTAACCCGTGCCGAAACATTAAAGCTAAAAGAATTACCCTACATAGAAGCAGCGGTTACGCTTGGGTTTACCCCTGTCCGGGTATTGTTTCGTCATGCCCTTCCCAATATGCTGGTGCCGATAATGGTGGCCATAACCTTTGGTATTTGTAACCTGATTGCTTTAGAATCCACCCTTTCTTTTTTAGGTGTGGGAGTGCCGGTAAATACTCCCAGCTGGGGACGGGCTATTAACAGTTTTTGGTTAAATCCCGAAGCCTGGTGGTTATTGGTTTTCCCCGGGTTGAATATAATGCTGCTCGTACTGGCCTTGCAAAATGTTAATAATTATATAATTCAGCTTCTGCAGCCAAGTAAAGCAACTTTAAATTAATTACAGCAAATAACTCTGTTTGTTGAATATTTTGTAAAGCTACTTTTAATAAATATTCTGATTATAATCCTTGGTATTTAGGGGGTTAGTGTTGAATTTTTACCATTCCAATCTCTCCTGATAATCCTTTTTTGAATAATTGTTTAAATATTTTTTTCCGGCAACGTTACCGGAAACGATATTGATTAATTCTTATAAATATTATTTTAAAGTATTT
>JAQBNV010000049.1 GCA_028288395.1 Adhaeribacter sp.
ATATACTGGCTTAAGGAAGCTGGATGAGTAGTAGGATTAAATTAAGTTTAAGTTTTTGTGTATAATTTTGTATAGAATAAAGAAAGTTATATTTTTATTCAGGTAAATGCGCTTAATTTAACAATTAGCCTTATATTTAAAACTCAAAATTATATTTAATGCTGATGAAGAAATCTCTACTGCTATTTTCTTTTATGATGTTGGTTAACCTGGCGTGGGCGCAGCGGGTTCTGTTAACCGGCAAAGTAACAAAACCGAAAAGTGATAGTATTCGGGTAGGTGTTAATCCTAATCCATTAAGTGCCCAGGAAGCCCAGAGCATTGGGAAAGTTGATGCCCAAGGCAGCTTTTCCGTAGACGTACCGCTGAAAGAAGCCTCCACCGTCGACTTTGTGTACGAAGACGAATCGGTAAGTTTGTTTCTGCAGCCCGGCGATGAACTTGAGACGCGGTTTACGGCCGGAAATATGCTCAAGACGCTGAAGTTTAAGGGCAAAGGCGCGAATGAAAACAATTTTTTGCTGGCTTTTAACCTGAAGTTTCTAGAGAACGAAGATTACCAGGTATTGCCGGAAAATATTACCCTGAACGAAAAGAGCTTTATCGAATTCCTGGATTTCCGCAAAGAAGACCAGCTTGCCTTTTTCGAGAAGTACACAGCCAAAAGCCCGGTTTCAGATACTTTCCAAAGTTATATTCTCGCCGAAATTGAGTATGCCTGGGCCAACGACCGCTTAACGTTTAATGAGCTGCGTACCAAGGTGCTGGGCGGACCGATAAAGCTTTCGGCCAATTATTATTCTTTTATAAATAATGTAAAGCTGGATAATGCGCTGGGTGTCAGAAGCCACTCTTACCTGAATTATTTAAAGAATTATATAAAGTTTCAGGCCGTGGCCGGTAACCACCGACCCGTCGATATGGATTATTATGAGGTAATTTATTATATGGCCAAAGATAAGCTCGCCGGAGAGCCGCGTAATTTAGTGTTGGCCAATATTCTGCACGAGTCTATTCGGTTTGGTTTTATCCAATACACCAGCCGCATGTTTGCCGATTTCGAGAGCCTGAATACGAACAAAGACCTGAATGAATTCCTGGCCGTTTCCTACAACACCGGCAAAAGCTTTGCCCTAGGTAGTGAGGCACCCGCTTTTAAACTGATGTCTAATACAGGCAATGAAGTAGCCCTCAGCGATTTTAAAGGAAAAATGGTTTACCTGAATTTTTGGAACAGCAAATGCGGCTTGTGCCAGATGGATTTACCTTACGCCCTGGAACTCGAAAGAGAACTAGCTAACGAAAACGTGGTTTTTGTAAATATTGGAATGGATGAAAACGAAGGCTACTGGCGCGAATCGACGAACCGTCGTAAACTAAAAGGCGTGCAGTTATACGGCGGCAACCAAAGCGCTTTGCTCAAAGACTATAAAGTAGTAGAGCTGCCGTCTTATTTTTTAATAGATACCGATGGTACTTTTATCAGCACCAAGGCCAAGCGGCCCAGCAATGCCGGCGCAAAAGAACAGATTATGCACGCCATGCATAAATAAGTTGGTGCCGTTGGTTAAAAACAAAAGAACCAATAAACCCTAACCTGTTTCGTATATCTGTTTAGAACAGAATCTGGCAGATTGCTTGCTGGCGAAAATACCATAGCCGTCAGGCTAAAGAATATTTAAGAATAATTTACTTCTGCTGGCGCCAGTTTAGCGGAGCGTAACTGGTGTCTTTTAATAAAAGGAAGTTTTCAACTTCCTGCCAGTTGCAAGCTGGCCTTTATAATAGGTCCAAGTTACCGCTGCGCTCAAACTTGAACCAGATAATATAGCAATATTTAGCATAGCCTGACGACTATGGTGAAAACACGCAGCAAGGGCAGCGGTTTCATCCAGTTTTAAAATGCTAAACAGCTCCTTATTCCTTAAAACTTACCCTTTTTAACTTATTACTTACAACTTATTCAAAGCCCACTACCGCTTTTTGCGTAGTTAATCTTAATTTTAGCAAATATTTCCGGCCGGACCTCCGGCTGCTAACCAACAGGCATGAGAAGTAGAATAACTGACGGGCTTAATTTTTTATCTAAACTGACTTTTCGTCGGGCGGTAAATATTATCCAGGTTACGGGAAGTTATTTGTTATCTAAAATTACCGGAGAAGTTAATTACTGGGGCAGCCCCATCAGTATCTCGTTTGAGCCTACTACCAGCTGCAATTTGCGTTGCCCGGAGTGCCCCAGCGGTTTGCGGTCGTTTACCCGCCCCACCGGTATGCTGGCCGATAATTTATTTAAAAATACCATCGACGAGCTACACCAGAAGCTGTTGTATTTAATATTTTATTTCCAGGGCGAACCTTACCTGCATCCGCGGTTTCTGGAGCTGGTAAAGTATGCAGCCGGCAAAGGCATTTACACCGCCACTTCTACCAATGCCCATTTCCTCACCGATGATAACGCCCGCGAGACAGTCGAGTCTGGGTTAGACCGGATAATTATTTCGATTGATGGCACCACCCAGGAAGTGTACCAGGCTTACCGCGTGGGCGGCCGGCTGGATAAAGTGCTGGAGGGCACCCGCAACCTGGTTAAATGGAAAAAAGCGTTAAAATCACAAAAGCCCTATATTATTTTTCAG
>JAQBNV010000072.1 GCA_028288395.1 Adhaeribacter sp.
AAATACGCAAAGCAGAAACGGTAGTTTTACAATTTCCGTATTTTTGTAATATAGAATTATATATTTATCAGGAATAAATCCACCCTAAACTACCACTCGCACCCCCTATTTTCTTCCTAACCTGCTAAAACAATTTGTCTTTTTCCAGAATTAATTACGGGTGTAAAACCTGGCAAAATGCTTCCCAATCCCATCACGTATTTACATTCGTTTTTTAACCCTTTCTTTTTCCCGGAATTTACCAGACCAACATCATTATATCAATATAATACTAATAACTAAAGTTAAATATTCATAAGTAGTTTATTTTACATTACCAATAATGTTACTTCTTCTATATAAATTCCTTATTAAAGCCATTGCCACAATCCGTCAAACCAAAAGACTTATTCTTAGGCTTATATTTTAAAACAAGACCCTCAGAGCAAACATCCTCGCTAAACCAGCTTACGTATATGATTAATAATATATATATTTTATAATTTATTAAACATTATAAGGATTATCTTTTTTTTAGAAATATATTCTATATTCTGGAGCATTCTTTTTTTTATCTTATTTAATTATTACTACTTTAGCTGCTAGAAATATTGTGCTTTTACCTGATTTGGTAATCACCATAAATGTTGGCAGATGATAAAACTTTACTCATGAATCAAGTATTTAAAATATTTATAGTAGCTACAGATGTTCGGTATAGCAATATTCTGGAGCACCAATTATCACTTAATCCGGATTACCGGATAAAAAAGATGCTTTCTGCCCAGGCCTGTTTATCCGGTTTAGCCGAGGAGCCGGCCGTAGTAGTTATAGACTATGCTTTACCGGATAAGAAAGCGGTTTCGCTGCTGCAGGCTATTAAAAAACAAGATCTCACTACCCAGGTTATTATTATCTCGGAACAGGAAGATGTTCAGCTGGCCGTAGATCTATTAAGAATGGGCGCATACGATTATATTATCAAGAACAGCTCCGCAAAAGAAAGGCTCTGGAATTCGGTGATAAATATACGCAAAGCGCCCATGCCGAAACAGGAAACCAATATTATCTACGACCTGAGCAAATCGTTGATTGGCGAGAGCGATGCTATTAAGCGGATTTATAGCCTCATTGAAAAAGCGGCTAAGTCCAATATAACGGTATCTATCTCCGGCGAAACCGGCACAGGCAAAGAACTCGTAGCCAAGGCGATTCATAATTTCAGCAACCGCCGCTCAAAGCCATACGTGGTTGTGAACGTAGCTGCCATTCCGAAGCAACTGCTCGAAAGTGAACTCTTTGGCCATGAAAAAGGAACCTTCACCGGCGCATTGGCCAGGCGTATTGGCAAATTTGAAGAAGCCCACCAGGGCACCCTTTTCCTGGACGAAATTGCCGAACTGGATTTTGATTTGCAGGCGAAATTACTGCGGGTACTACAGGAAAGAGAAGTTACCCGTCTGGGTGGCTCCGGCACCATTGCCATTGATGTACGTATTGTAGTGGCCACCCATAAGAATTTAATGGAAGAAGTTAAAAAAGGCAACTTCCGCGAAGATTTGTATTACCGTTTATTGGGCCTACCCATTGCCCTGGCACCTTTGCGCGAGCGCGGCCGGGATATTATTTTGCTGGCTAAGCATTTTATTAACGATTTTTGCGCCGACAACCAGTACCAGAAAAAGACCATGTCGCCCGATGCTCAGCAGCTATTATTATCGTATCCTTTTCCTGGCAACATACGGGAACTTAGAGCTATAATCGAATTAGCGGTAGTAATGTCGGAAAATGACACGATCCAAAGAGGTGACATTACATTAAATGCTACTGATTCTATCGAAAATTTATTAATTCAGGAGCTCACGTTAAAAGATTATACCAAACGGATTATCCAGCATTTCCTGAATAAAAACAAAGGCAATATTTTAGCTACTGCTAAAAAGCTGGATATTGGTAAATCAACAATTTATAAAATGGTGCAGGACCAGGAATTGCAAATCAATTATTAAACCTTGATTTTTATATTTTTACGGCACCTCCCTTTTCAGCTTCTGGAAAGGGATTTTTTTGTTCTAGTTGCCGCCTTGTCAGCTGTTATTTTATACTCATACTACTTTAGAGCTGTGCTTCTGTGAATTTTGCTTTGTGCGTTATCTGGCGCGGACATCCTCGTCCGTGCCTTCTTTTTGCAGATCTCTGGCCTTTCTAAACCACTTGGGTATATTTTAGCTTCTTCCGCCTTCTGCCCGCTTTGAATTAATAATAGTATTAATTTTAACTTGTTTGCCAGCGAATCTCATTCAACGGCACCGGCCCTCAGCTATTTAAGTACAGGCCGCCCTGACAATTTATTCCGGCCGTTAATAAATCATCTAAGCGCCGAAAAATATTAATCCCACATACAATCTACAGGACGGCACGTAATCACCATCTACTTAGCCTACCCGCCCGTTCGGGTAAATGATTCAGGTGGTCCCTGGGAATATCGGATTTATCTAACTAGGTAAAATTTGTTTAGCCTGGCACCCTTGAAAAACAACTATACCTCAATTCACCAGAATTTTTACCCGGAATAGTTTACCGGTTTATACTAACCTGGCCGGTAAATACGTGGTCGTAAAAGTAATAATTCTTACTTACCAGCATTTTATCAGCAGCTTTGCTTAATCTTTAATTATCAAGCTACCACCAAAATAAAACCTCTATTTAATCATAAATTGTCCAGCTTTAAACCTAAGGAAATATTCATAATTTATATTACCTAAACAACTAATTATAATATTATATATTAATTTTAACAATTAGTTTTGGACTATATTTAAAATATTATTTATATTGGAAACCATATATATATTTGAGAAATTGCTAAAGCCATAAAATCCAAAATATTAGCTTTTAGGGCCAAAAATACACTTTAATAGTTCTGGCATTTTATTAGATTACTATAAACCAAAATGAAAACTAATATTACTAAAATGAAACAATTCTACCAACTATTCAGCTCTCGCAATTTTATTTCGCCCCGTGTAAACTACCTTTTACTGGTAAACATTCTGGCCCTTCTGTCTTTTGGGGCTTCGGCGCAAGTACCCATGACCAGGACGGGTTCCGTAACCTACAGCCAGGATTTCAACACTTTGACCAACACCGTTAATACATTTTGGACAAACAACCAAACGTTGCCTGGCTGGTATGTACAACTCGGCACGAGTATTCCTGGCAACATTGCACCTAGTATTGGCAATAACCCTAAGCAGGAACTTTTCAGTTTAGGCAACGGACAGAACCCTGATCGTAGTTTGGGCAGTGTTTCGGCAGTAGCCACGGGTAAGCATGTTTATGCATTGCGTTTAAAAAACAATACCAGCGGAGTAGTAAATACAATTAATGTAAAATTCGACCTTGTACAGTGGTGGAATAATCCGGGAGCTAGCGAACGCTTTGCCGTATCTTCCTTAACTGGAAATACCAGCGCCATTGATGCCATAATTGCTAACAAGGCGCTCAACGCCTCTGGTGGCTGGAAATTAGAAACAACGGTTAAAGTTCCGGCTAAAGGCAAATCCAGTGGTTATAGTGCCGGCGTTAAAGCAACCTATGGTTTAGATTTAACCGGTTTAAATTTAGCAGTTGGCGAAGAAATATTAATCCGGTTTGAAGATGCCATGAGCACTATAAATAAAGAATATAATGCCGTCGGTATTGATAATGTTTTTATTACTGCTTATCCCGGCACTACTAATACTTCAAAAATTTACCACTACGTAGGTATTAACAACCAAGGCAATAGTAATGGCAGCAATATCAATGATCTAACCATACCAGCTAACTGGAATACACAAAAAGATGGAATGGGCACCCCAGCTACCAATTTTACTGATGACTTTCAAACATTTATTATAGATGTAGAAATAATCGCAGGCCAAAGCGGACCAAATACGGAGAATACTACACTGCCGGATGGCAAAACATGGGAAGTAACGGGCCTTAATTCTAAAGTTATCC
>JAQBNV010000073.1 GCA_028288395.1 Adhaeribacter sp.
CCGATACTTACCTATACATCCTCGACGATTTTGAGCAGTATCGCACCCAGCTTCAAATAAATATTGCCGATCCGCGGCAGTCCCTGGTACCGGTGTTTACCGGTAACCTGAACTTTGTCTCTTCTAAACAGGATAATTTTTGGTACCTCTATTTGAGTTTGCCTGAACTGGGCGAGGAGTTGGTGCTGTGGCCGGCTTTGGTTTTTACCTTTGATGTGGTCCGGACGGTGAAAGCATTGGAAGCGGTATATTTAGCGCAGCCCGATTTGCCGGTTAGTGATTTATTCTCCCAGACGAATGCCCGAATGAATGCCAACAACCGGCCGCTGGACGGTGGTTTGGAGCTTTCCAAAATGCCGTTCCCATCTTATGAGGGCATGAATAAAATGGCCGGGGATAAATACTGGCTGGGGCTTTACTGGCGGAATAACTGCTACACCATCAAATTTTTGAAAGCGCTGTGCGATTTGTGCGTCGAAACCAATATTGGTAAAATCAGCCTTACTACCTGGAAATCCTTTATCATAAAAGGTATATCGGAGAAAGATAAAATTAAGTACGAAAAGCTGCTGGGCAAATACGGTATCAACATGCGGCACTCGTCGCTGGAACTCAACTGGCATTTACCGGTCCTCGACGACGAAGCGTTGCAATTAAAACGCTACCTCGTCCGGACTTTCGACCAGAACGATATTAGTACCGAAGGCTTAACTTTTGCTGTAAAAACAGTGCCGATGGTATTATTTACGGCTATTGTTATCGAGAAAAACCCGGTTTCGCAGTACGCTGATAAGTACGATTTACTCGATACTTACAACGTGCTGTATTGCCAGGATTTTAACCCGAATAAACGCAAGTACATTACGTTTGCGAAAGATGTACTGAAAGAAGATTTGGCACCTTTGCTGATGGAATTAAGTTGTTTATATTATGAGCAGCTAAACTATGAGGCCGAAGTAAAAGCGCCGCAACTTATAGTCGAAAATAAACCGCAGCCAAACCTGCACCAGTGTCCGGCTTGCCTCACAGTTTACGACCCGGCCTTTGGCGATGGCTTGATTCCGCCCGGCGTACTTTTTGCCGATTTACCTGCCGATTTTACCTGTCCGCTTTGTGAAGCCCCTAAAAGTGCATTTAGACTAATGTCAGCCGATGGAAGTGAAGTATCGGCTTAATGTTAGTTTAGTTTAAATTTCACCCAATGACCCCAACTGGTGCCAGTCTTAGCGAAGCGATAATGGTGACTTTTAAATTAAGGTAAGTCCCCTGGCTTACGAAATTAAAGGCTAATAAATAAATATTGGGTTTCTGGTCTTTGGAATTTCCGCTAGTCTGGAGACTGGCTTGTATTAGTAGGCACCAGTGACGCTTCGCTTAATACTGGTGCCAGTTGTATCGGTTGTATTTAGGTGGTGTAGTAGACTAAAATATTAATAACTGATGGGAACAAATATTAATAGCTAGCTAGAATAAGGCTTTCTCCAGCCGAAATAAAATTTGTAGGTTTGGCTTCCGTTTCCAAGATATGATAACCGTTACCGAAGCTGCCCGATTAATTGGAGAAAATATATTAGCCCTTCCCGTTACGGAAGTTCCTTTAGCCGAAGCCTATGGCGCGGTTCTCCGGGAGCCGATTTACGCCGACCGCGACTTTCCGCCATTTCACCGGGTAACCATGGATGGTATCGCTATCCGGTATGCCAGTTTTCAGGGTGGAGAAGATACTTTTGGGATTGAGGGAGTACAGTTAGCAGGTGACCTTCCCCAGACCTTAAAGTTGCCGGATGGCTGCCTGGAAGTAATGACCGGTGCCATTTTACCGCTGAATGCCGATACGGTAATCCGGTACGAAGATCTGAAATTATTCGAGCGGAACGGCACCCGGTACGCCCATATTTTTGCCGCCCCCAAAGGCCCAATGCAGAATGTCCACCAACAAGGCTCCGACCGCAAGGCTACTGATTTATTAATTCCAGCCGGTACTTTATTATCACCCGCCGAAATAGCGGTTATCGCTACTGTGGGTAAAACAACCGTACTGGTTAGCCAGCCTCCCCGTATTGCCATCATTTCTACCGGCGATGAATTGGTTGAAGTAACCGAAATGCCGCTGCCGCACCAAATCCGGCAATCGAACAGTTATATGTTGCAGGCGGCTTTGCAGGAGCAAGGGGTAAAAGGCCAACGTTTTCACCTCCGCGACGACAAAGCCGCTTTATTTATTGAGTTGAAAGATTTATTATCTCGCTTCGACGTCTTAATCTTAAGCGGTGGTGTTTCGAAAGGCAAAGCTGATTTTGTGCCGGAGGTTTTAGCCGAATTAGGGGTGCAAAAGCTTTTTCATGAGGTGGCGCAACGTCCCGGCAAGCCCTTCTGGTTTGGCCGCGTTCCGGACGGACCGGTGGTTTTTGCGTTGCCGGGTAACCCGGTTTCTACGTTTGTTTGTTTTTATAAATATGTGCGGCCTTGGGTACGGGCCAGTTTAGGAGCCGCCGCCCCAATATTACCGAAAGCAGTTTTACAGCAGGAAGTTTTCTTTAAACCAGCCCTGACGTATTTTTTACCGGTAAAAATAGGCGTTGCCACCAGCGGAATGCTTTCCGCGAAGCCAGTAACAACCGGCGGCTCCGGCGATTTTGCGGGTTTGCTTCATGCCGATGGTTTTTTAGAAATACCGCAACACCAAACTACGTTCTCAGCCGGAGAAGTATATCCGTTTATTAGTTTCCGGAGTTAAAAAGCCCAAAAACTTTAATATTATTGATAAAAATCAATCTAAAATATTATCGATGAAAGCAATCTAAATCTTTTTGAATTAAAATTTTTAATCCCTTCTGGGTACCATTATTTATAAAGCCTTCTATTCCATTTAAATCAGAACTTACCCAATCTGTAGCTGTTTTCGCTGGAATGTGAACCGTTACTTTATTCGGGGTAAAAGAAACCTGTAGCTCTTCGTATTCCGGGGCATTTAAGAGCACATAACTGAATATTTGTTCTTCCGTTGGCCCAAACGCAATAGCTTCCTCCACCTGGCCGGTCTGGCTAAACTGCATAATTTCGGCTTCCGAAACACGCATGCGCAGGCTGTTGCCCTGAATTCTCAATTTCATAAGCGGGAAGTAATATTTTTAGATTACGCGTAATTGCTGCCGTATCTCTGCGTAAATTTAATCACAATTGTTTATATAGCATTAAAGCGCTTCAGCACAATTTAAGGTTAAACCTAAATCCGAAACTATAATGAATTTATATGAAAAGAATTCGAATTGCTTTCACCAGCCTGGCAGGAGAAAATTTATGACCTCACTCAGTAAAACGGTGGGCGTTTCGCTGCTATTAACAACCCCGGTGGTAACGGTGGCTGCCAATTTATTCCAGGGAAACCAAACCTTTACGGTGGGGCAGATAATAAATTTATTTCTGAAGGAAGTGTCCGGCGCGCCTTTTGATAAAACCGTTGATACCTTAAAATCCGGAAACCTGGATACAAAAGTAACCGGAATTGTTACCACTATGTTCGCTACGGTAGAGGTCATCCGGAAAGCAGTAGCTTTGGGCGCTAATTTTATTATTGCGCATGAACCTACCTTTTATAATCACCAGGACGATACTGCCTGGCTGGAGCAGGACGATGTATACCGGTACAAAGCCGGTTTGCTGAAAAAGCATAATATTGCCGTCTGGCGGAACCACGATTATATTCATAGTCATAAACCGGATGGCGTACAAACCGGTTTGGTAGCAGCTTTGGGCTGGCAGAAATATTATAATCCGGAAAATCGCAATCGTTTTGTAATCCCTTCCATTTCGCTAAAGGCATTAATCGCCCACTCGAAAGAAAAGCTAAGTATCGAGACTGTCCGGTATATTGGTGATCTGTCGCAAACCTGCCAGCGTATATTACTCATGCCAGGTGCTTCCGGCGGCAGAAGGCACATTGAAGAAATGATGAAAGAAAAACCGGATGTAATTATGTGCGGGGAAGCGCCGGAGTGGGAAACCGTGGAATACGTGCGGGATGCCCAGGCTAAAGGTGATAAACTGTCGTTGGTATTATTGGGCCATGCCGTAAGCGAAGAACCTGGCGCCGAATGGATGGCGTCCTGGTTGAAACCAAAAGTGCCCGGCGTTAAAATAACGCACCTGCGGTCCCGGAATCCGCTTAGTTTTATATAAAAGAAATAATTGCCTTTCGTTCAATATTTAAATTACCTCATTGCCAAACGTGAAAGAACAAGAGAAAACATTTTCACATGTAGATGCCGGCGGTAATCCCGCTATGGTGGATGTGAGTGCCAAAGCCGAAACAAAACGGACGGCCCAGGCCCGGAGCATTGTGGTGCTGGGTGAAGAAATCATGCAGCATTTAACCAACGGCGATATCCAGACCAAAAAAGGGCCTGTATTCCAGACTGCTATTATTGCCGGCACCATGGGTGCCAAAAAAACCTCCGACTTGATTCCGCTGTGCCACCCGCTGGGGCTGGAAAGCTGTAAATTTAATATTCAGGTAAACGAAGCCAACGAAGTAGTTATCGATTGCACCGCCAGCATAACCGGCAAAACCGGGGTGGAGATGGAAGCCTTAACCGGCGCTACCGTTGCTGCTTTAACTATTTACGATATGTGCAAAGCTTTTTCGCACGACATCGTTATTAAAGAAACAAAACTGATGACCAAAACCGGGGGCAAAAATGACTTCGAACGAAAATAAAACACTGCATCAGAAACACACCAAACTGGAACGGCCCAGTCTCGGGCACTTTGGCCGCACCGAATTAGCCATTTTGGGTACACCTTGCGGCAATATAAAAAAGCTGGCTTTTGCCATTTCCGGCAGCTTGGGTGCTACCTTTAAAATTGCCTATGTAGATGCCGACCACAAAAATGCTGACGCCGAAGCTGAAAACGGTCCTGATTTAAACACCGCTATCGGGCACGGCGCTTCTTTTGAATACACAGATAAAATTACATTTCAGCGGTTCGATCATAAAATTACCCTGAACGAATTCGAAAGAAAGTTTTTATTCCAACAGGCTGATTTGGTTCTGGTAAATGGCAATCATTTTCCCGCGCAAGCCCAGGTAATCGTAATTGATCCGGCTAAGCCATTAGAGAAAAAACTGGAGAAACTCACCAATGTAAAACTAATTTTACTACAAGAAGGGGTAACCGAAGTCCCGGCTTTTATTCGGCAACATTTGCCTGATATTTCTCAAATTCCGGTTTATTCGCTTAACGATATTCAGAATATTACCTCTTTTGTACAGGCTTACTACCGGGCGGCCATACCGCCGTTGCACGGTCTGGTGTTGGCTGGTGGCAAAAGCACCCGTATGCAACGGGATAAGGGTTTAATTCAATACCACGGCTTAGACCAGCGCACCCACGTGCACCAGTTGTTAAGTAGATATTGCACCGAAACTTATGTATCGGTGAATGCCGCTCAGGTAGCTGAAGTGGCGGATAAATTGCCTTACCTCGAAGACCGGTTCCTGAACTTAGGCCCGAAGGACGGAATTTTAACCGCCATGCAGTTTAATCCCAATGCGGCCTGGCTGGCGGTGGCTTGTGATTTGCCTTTTTTAAGTACTGCCACGCTAGATTATTTGGTGGAACAACGCGACCCAACTAAAATGGCCACGGCTTTTTACGATTCGGAAGGTAAATTTCCGGAGCCCCTGATTACCATTTGGGAACCCCGCAGCTACCCGCAGCTTTTACAGTTTTTAGGTTTAGGTTATTCCTGCCCCCGCAAAGCCCTTATTAATTCAGATGTAAAGCTGCTGACCATAACGGACGTAGCGGAACTCCGTAATGTAAATGACCCCGAGGCTTATGAACGAACGGTGCAGGCGTTGGGCAATGCCTAATCCGTTTCATTAATACACATGCGCTTGTAAAAAAAATTATGGATAAGAAAAAAATTGATTTTTATGACCTGAATGCAGCTACAAGTGATTATAAATTCTGGATGACGAAGTCTCCCGTAGAAAGAATTTATGCGCTAGAACATTTGCGAAATCAATATTTAACCGACCGGAATGGAATTAGACCAAGACTTCAGAGAGTTCTTAGTATTACTAAATCAAAATGAAGTTGAATACCTGGTGGTAGGGGGTTATGCCGTAGCTTTTCACGGGCATCCCAGATATACCGGCGACCTTGATATTTGGGTAAACGCTACAAATAATAATTTAGCCATACTTATTAAAACTATAGAACAGTTTGGTTTTGAATCTGTACCGCTAAAAAATATCGATTTCGAAAATGAAGTAATTGCTTTTCATTTAGGTACGCCACCAGTTCGGGTCGATATTATGAATAAAAATCCGGCGTAAAGTTTAATGAATGCTATCCGCGCAAGGAGGCGTTAACCATGGACAGTTTAACCATTCCCTTTATCGCCTTTAATGATCTGATACTAAATAAAAAAGCAAGCGGCCGTTACAAAGACTTAAGTGATATCGAAAACCTTCAATAGTTTGGTTTACGAGAATGATTTACGGGTGCGCCGCTACCCACACCTCGCCATCTTTAAATTTCTCTTTCTTCCAGATAGGTACAACTTGCTTGAGGGTATCAATAATATATTCGCAGGCTTCGAAAGAGGCTTTGCGGTGGGGCGTAGAAACCGCAATTACTACGGCGGCTTCGCCAATTTGCAGGCTGCCTTTGCGGTGCACAATGGCAACTTTCTGAATCGGCCAGCGGGCCGCAGCCTGGTCTGCAATTTCCTGCATTTTTTTTACGGCCATAGAATCATACGCCTCAAAATCCAGTTGCACCACCGGTTTGGCCTGGGTCTGGTTACGAACGGTACCAATAAATACATTAATGGCCCCCGCGCTATCGGTCTGCACCGCCTCTATTACCGCCTGGGTATTTATTTCTTCTTCGGTTATAGCTATCATCGTTTTAGATTATTTGAGGTTCGATATTCGATACTTCGATTAGGTATTTCGGATTTTAAAAATTGAAAAATACAATCTCAGGAAGCATTACTAATTAAATATTGTTAAACGTCCGAATTCCGCCAAAGGCCTTTGAATCTGATAACAAATATCCAGCATCGAATTATCGAAAAATATTACCCGCCACAAACCGGCGGAATTAATGCTATTTCGTCGTGGGCGGATAAGGCTTGTTCGGGCGTGGCGTAATCATCGTTTACCGCAATCATCAGCGAAGTTAGTTTTTGTAAGGCCGGATAATCGGTTTTAAGGTTGGTGAGCAACTGGTTTACATCGGCCGTTTCACTTAACTGGTAGTTCAGTTTAGAAGCCCCGATTATTTCTTTTGTTATTCCGAATAAAGTTATTTTAACCTGCATATTCAATAAAACCTCGATTTTAATACAATTTATCTAATTTTAAGTTAACTTGTGCTATATAAAAGCAACAAGCCTGAACTTAAGTTCCAGCCTCAGAGTTTTGAGAGAGCGCAGTAAATTAAACAGATGATATTTGATAACCATGGACGGGTTTTAGATTACGTACGGTTGGCGGTAACCGACCGGTGCAACCTGCGCTGTTTTTATTGCATGCCCGAAGAAGGCATTGATTATTTGCCCAAAAAGCAACTGCTAACCTACGAAGAAATGGAACGCATGCTGCAGGTGCTGGCCGGTATGGGTATCCGTAAAGTCCGGATTACGGGCGGAGAACCTTTTCTGCGGAAAGACCTGCTTTCTTTTCTAGAACGGATTAAAGCCATTCCCGGCATAGAAGAAATTCATATAACTACTAATGGCGTATTAACCGGACCTTTAGTGCCGGCGTTAAAGGAGCTTGGCATTAAATCGGTAAATTTAAGCCTCGATAGCCTCGACCGCGAACGATTTTTTAAAATTACCCGGCGCGACGAGTTGCCCCGGGTAATGGATACTTTCCACGCCTTGCTGCAACACGATATACCGGTAAAAATAAATGCGGTGGTAATGGAAGGCCAGAACACCCAGGATATTATTCCGCTGGCCCAACTCACCGAAAAATACCCGGTGTCGGTACGCTTTATCGAAGAGATGCCCTTTAATGGCGGTGCCAATAATCATCCGAGCCTGACCTGGAACTACCTTAAAATTCTGGATGAGCTGCAAAATATTTATCCAGGCTTAACCAAAGCAGCCGACGCGCCCAACGCCACTGCCGAACATTACCGCATACCGGGCCATGCTGGCAATATTGGTATTATTGCGGCTTATACCCGTACGTTTTGCGGTACCTGTAACCGGATTCGGGTTACGTCCCAGGGTGGTCTTAAAACCTGCCTTTACGGCGAAGATATACTGAATATTAGAGATTTATTAAGAGCCGGCACTACCGATGAATCTTTAAACGCTGCTTTCCAGGGTGCTTTTAAAAACCGTGCCAAAGATGGTTTCGAAGCGGAAGAACAGCGGCAATTTTTATTACCGGTGTTTCAGTCCATGTCTACCATTGGTGGATAAACCACGGAAATATATACCGATTGCCTGCTTTAAGTAATGCCTTGATAATCTAATATTAATGGCAGTTCCCCCTCTTTATGTATTCCCTACTCCCCATTTTATTCCTTTTGGTCTATCATTTCCGTTGACTTTAAATTAATATTTTTAAGTTCACATTCTAATCTGTTTAAAAAAACAGTTCAGGGCGCGTATGCAGGCAAAGAAGTTTGATGTAATGATAGTAGGAGCGGGGCCGGCCGGGGCTGCCTGCGCCATTAAATTAGCTAGGTCCGGGTTGGCGATTGCCTTGCTAGAGAAAGCCACTTTCCCCCGCGATAAAACATGCGGCGATGCCCTGAGCATTGATGTGGTAAACCAGTTATCCCTGCTTTCGGATAAATTGGCCACTGATTTTAACGATATGGCGGCCAAAGTGCCTTCTTACGGCGTCAAAATATTTTCGCCCAACCACCAGCATATAGATCTTCCGTTCCATTATAAAAGTCAACCGGGTTGCGGGTATATTTGCCGGCGCACCGATTTCGACAACCTGCTTTTTCAGCATATAAAAGAATATGATAATATTCAGGTCTTTGAAAATTGCGCGGTAGAAAAAGTAACGTTGCAACCCACGTCGGTAATGGTGCAAACCAACCTGGGTAGTTTTACGGCCGAAATGGTAGTGGGCGCCGATGGGGCGCACTCGGTGGTTTCGAAGCACCTGGGAAAAATAAAAGTAGAAAAGCCGCATTACAGCGCGGGCCTCCGGGTATATTACAAAGGCGTAACTTCTTTTCACGCCGAAAATTACATCGAGCTGCATTTCTTCCGCGATATTTTGCCAGGATATTTGTGGGTATTCCCGCTGCCGGATAATAAAGCCAATGTCGGTATTGGGCTGTTGTCATCAGCGGTAGCGGCAAAGAAACTAAACCTGAAAGCGACGCTGCAGGAATTACTAGCTACCGCGCCCAATCTGAAAGAACGGTTTAAAGACGCCCGGCCGCTCGAAACCGTAAAAGGTTATGGCCTGCCCCTAGGGTCGAAACGCCGCCATATTTCGGGAGACCGGTATTTATTAACCGGGGATGCGGCGGCGCTCATCGATCCTTTTTCGGGAGAGGGAATCGGCAATGCCATCCGGAGTGGGCGGGTAGCGGCCGACCAGATTCTTGCCTGTTTTGCCCATCATAATTTTTCGGCGGCATTTAACAAGGCCTATGACCAGGAGATTTATGCGCGCATGTGGAAGGAATTTAAGGTAAGCCACCGTTTGCAAAAGCTATGTCGTTATCCGTGGCTATTTAATTTTGTGGTTAAGAAAGGAAATCAGAGTAAATATTTAAAACATTTTTTAGTAGAGGTCTTGGCCAACATGGAAATAAAACGGTTATTAACCAAGCCAGCCTTTTACTACCGGATGTTGTTTAAATAATTTTGGTAATAATACTATTTCACCTTTACAACCTGCCGTAAAGCTGACCTAAAAAGTAACTTAAACCCGGTAGGTTTCAAAACCTACCGGGTTTAAGTTACCTGCAGTATGGCACCTTGTTCATGCGATTTGGTATAAATTCTAATGGCAGGTAGGCCAAAAAAGAA
>JAQBNV010000679.1 GCA_028288395.1 Adhaeribacter sp.
ATCTTTTAATATTCTGGTACATAAACGAAATGACCAGCAACAGCACCCCCAGCGAAATAAACGCCGCAATTTTACCGCCTTCCGAAATGCCCCGGATATCGTAAATAAATAATTTGAGGAGCGTAAGCGTAAACAATGAAAGCGAAATAATGCGCAAGGTTTTGTTTTTCCGCTGCAGCCCAACGTACATCAGCCCGAAAGCACAGATACCCCACAGAATCGGGAAGCCCACTTTATTCGTTTGCCGCACCAGCCGTTCGAATTGGTCGTAAGCTGCCGCCTGGGCCGTGGCCGGTAAGTTGGTTAGGTTGGTAACCGGAAATTTGATATAAATGACGTGGTGCAATAATTCGGAACTCGCTACAAATACCAGCACAAAGGTCAGGAACCAGAGCAGTAACGTAGGCGCTTTGGGCGAGAAAGGCGCCAGTACCTCGCGGTAGCGGAGCAGAAAAAACATCAGGGCAGCCACCAGCAATAAGCTCAGGTAATGCGCGTAAAAGCCTGCCGTGCCCGGCGCGTTGTATAATAATTGCGACTTCAGCAGGTCCATTACCGAAGCACTGTAAATGGTGAGGTAAGCTACCAGCCCGCCCAGGCCCAGCAGCATAATAACGGCCAGGTGCGCCGGCTGGCGCTGGTACCGCGCAAATAAAAATAGTCCCGTTATAAAAGCCAGGTTATAGGCGCCCGTAAAAATACTGCGGGCCGGCTCGGAGGCCACGTAAATATTCAGTTGGTAGCTCAGTTCCAGAGCCAGCGAGAGGTACAAAACTACCGTCAGCACCAGGCTTAAGGTACGGGCATAGCCCGCTACGGGCAAGGTAAACCACCGGAACTGGATGGGTTCAGTCTGTTTCTGAAGCAAGTAACGGGTAGCTATCAAGCTCAAAATTGAGATAAAGCTGGTAATAAAGCCTTTGTTCAGGAGCACCGGCAGGTTGGTAGCTTTAGGCTGATAATTCAGGTACACGTTTACCCAGTCCATTACCAAACTGATAAGCATGAGGCCCAGCACCACCACCGACCCCAGGCTAACCAGGCGTAAACCCGATTTTTGCGCCAGCCACAACAGCAATGCAGCCTCCAGGGCCCAGAACATGGTAATATAATTGCCCTCCAGTTGGATAGGTACGGCCAGACTGATGAACGTGATCACGAGGCCGATGAGCAGGTAAATCAGGTTGCGGTCGGCTTTCTGGTGGCGGAACAAGGCAAAAGCAAAACCAAAATTAAATACCGCAATGGCCACCGTAAACAAGCCGCGGTACAACCCGCCCTGGATTTCGCCCAGCACCAGCATCCCCGCCCCGAAATACAAAAAGGTATTGCTGAGCAGGATAGATATTTCGGCGGCCGAGAAGCGCGCTTTTTCTTTGATGTTGTTAATAATATTCATCAGGAAAAAGATGATGTAGAACAACGTGCCAAAAACCAGAGCGCCCAGGTACGGCGCGTCTTTTACGCCTGCTACCCGCGTAGAGAGCCAGCCGCCGTAGAGAATAACCGTAAAGATATAGGCAATCAGGTTAATGATGCGCCAGCCTTTTAGATACGCCAGCACCAGCATGCCCCCGTTCAGAATCAGGATGTAAGTGAAAAGCACCTGGTAATTGCCTTCGCCGGTACTCAGCGAAAACGGCGTGGCGAAACCGCCGATTAAAGAAATAACGGCCAGTTCGGCCCGGTTATACGACACCGACAACAGAATCGAAAATCCCGTAATGACTACCATGATTAGGAAAGCTGCCGTCTGGCTGAATAATCCGTACTCGTGGAAGGCAATGGCAATGGTAAAATACAGCACCGCGAGCCCGCCGCCCACCAGCACCGAACTAAAAGCCTCCAGGGTGTGCCGCAGGCGGTGAGCCAGGCCAATTAATATGCCGCCGGCCAGAATGCCAATGAAAACCCGCCCGATTTCGTTTATCCAGTCTTTGTCGATGGCAAATTTCACGAAGTAGCCGATGCCCAGCACCAGGATCGCAATTCCGATTTTATTAATCAGGTTTTCGCCGATAAATTTCTCCAGGTCGGGGTTGTTCTGTAAAAACCGCTGGAAGAAACTTAGTTCGGGTTCGGCCGGAACCGGTGCCGGTTTGCTGCGTTCCGGCGTAACCGGCCGGCCGGCTATAACTGCTTCCGTTGGTGCGACAGGTTGTATAAGCGGTGAAGTTATTGGGGTTACTTCTGGTTTAGCAGTTGCAAATATTTCAGGTGCGGCTGGCATTGGTGTTTCGCGCGGCACTATTAGCGGCTTGAAAGCCGGGGCTTCCGGTTGTTTTATTGGCGGGGCGACTTTAACCGGTTCGGTATCCCGGTCTTGTAGAGCCCGGAGCTCCGTTTTTATTTTCTCCAGGTCCTGGTTAAGCAGGTTAAAACGGGTATGTATTTCCTGGGTTTTATCAGTCAATTTGCGCAGGATAAGAACCAGGGATAACAGCATTAAGACGAGTGTCAGTACTTCCATGCGGGGCCAAATAAGCGATTAATCTAGGCAAAATTCCGGATAGACGGCGTAGCAGGCGCTTTTTAATTTAAACCGC
>JAQBNV010000125.1 GCA_028288395.1 Adhaeribacter sp.
GAAAACTTCATGGATTTTAACACCGTTATGCCTTGGTTAAACGAAGGTAAATTACGCGCTTCTTACGGCGATTTAGGTAATCAATACGGGGCTAATGGTCCTGCTTATTCGGAATGGTACCCTTACATTCGCTCTATCAACTCGGTTGCCACCATGCCTATCGGTAATATTTTAACCAATGGTCTGGCCCAAACCATCCTTTCTAATCCTTTCCTGCGATGGGAGAAAGTTACCATGCTTAATTTAGGTATTGACCTGGCTTTTCTGGATAACCGCTTAACTTTTACCGGCGATTGGTTTGATAAAAGAACGGTAGATGTTCAGTTAAAAGTACCGCGTCCCGATGTGCTGGGATTAACTGTTCCGGATCAGAATGCCGGCACAGTATCAAATAAAGGTTGGGAAGCCAGTTTGGGCTGGAACGATCAGCGCAATAGTTTCCGGTATGGGGCCACCGTGCAAGTATCGGATGTGCGTAATGACTTAATAAATTTAGGAGGGGCACCTTCACTATTTGTTGATAGGATCAGGCAGGTTGGTTACCCCATAGATGCTTTCTACGGTTACCAGACCGATGGTTTAGCCCAAGCTGAGGATTTTGAGACAGATGGCGCTGGTAAATTAACTCCCAAGTTTCCTATTTTTGCTGCCGATGCCGGTAAAGTTGCACCCGGCGATATTAAATACCGTGACTTAGATGGTGATGGATTAATTTCGACGGATAGAGACCGGGTAGTAATTGGGGATGCTTTCCCACGATATACATATTCTTTCCGGGCTGATGCCGCTTACAAGGGTTTCGATTTTAATGTATTCCTGCAAGGGGTAGGTAAAGGCAATGGTTACATCACGGGGGTAGGTATGCATACTTTCCACGCGGATGGTTCATTTCCGCAGGAGTTTCACCGGGATCGGTGGACGCCGGAAAACACCGATGCCTCATACCCGCGCTTTACCTTTAAAGATACCCGGAACGCTGGTCGTCTCTCCGATTACTGGTTGCAGAATGCCGCTTACTTACGCCTCAAAAATATACAGTTGGGCTATACCTTGCCGGCAGACCTGATTTCCCGGTTCCGGTTGCAACAACTTCGGTTTTATGTATCAGCCGAAAATCTGCTGACTAAGACCGATTTCTTCTATGCTTACGATCCTGAAAATGCTACCAATAGCGGGGGCTTGTATCCGCAGGTAAAAACATTTGTATTCGGGGTTAATCTTAAATTAAAATAGTCAGATAGCTATAATGAAAAAAATAAACATAAATTCAAGTCGGCGCTCATTTTTAAAGACTACTACCCTATACGGATTGGGCACCCTGGCTTTACCTCCCTTTTTAGCGGCCTTTCTCACGGGTTGCAAAGATGATTTTCTGGACCGGCAGCCCCTTGACGCCATAACAAATGAAACTTTCTGGAAAACAGAGGAGCAATTAAAATTAGCCGTAAATGCCTGCTATGCCAACTTAAAAGGCAAGAATGTGGTAGACATGGAAAACTTAGGCGACAATACCATTTATCCCCCGCAATCCGATTACCAGGCTATTTCCAGCGGTAATTATGATTTTAGCTTGGGTACTATTAATAATGAATGGACAGCCCAATACAATGGTATCCGCCGGTGCAATCACTTTTTAGAAAATTACAATAAAGCGACTGGTATTGCGCCGGCACTTCTGGCACAATATGTAGGCGAGGTCCGTTTTCTGCGGGCTTTCATGTACAGCTACTTATCTTTCTTCTTCGGCGATGTGCCGTTATTAACCAAAACCCTGGATATCGGCGACGAAGAAGTTTACGGTACCCGCGATGAACGGGCCAAGGTAGTAGATTTTATTCTGACCGAATTAGAAGAAGCGGCTGAGGGGCTTCCTAAAACTTACAACGCCGCTAACCTGGGTCGAATTACCAAGGGCGCTGCCCTGGGGTGGAAAGCCCGGGTAGCCTTGTTCTATGGTCGTTGGGCGGTGGCCGAAGCAGCGGCTAAATCCGTAATGGATTTGGGCCTTTACCAATTGTATTCGAATGGTAATCCCAAAACCAGCTACAGCGAATTATTTACCGATAAAGGCAAACTGGCTGCCGGCGTTAACAAGGAAACAATTCTGGCCCGGCTTTACCTCATTGATGTATCGATGCATAACATGAGCCGTGAAACCCAGGTACCTGATCAGCAGGCGCGCTTTAGCCCTGCCAAATCTTTGGTAGATAGTTACTTGTGTAGCGATGGCAAGCCTATTGATAAATCGCCCTTGTACAAAGAAACTACTTACGCGGAAATATTTGCTAACCGCGATCCTCGTATGACCCAAACCGTATTAACGCCGGGGGCTTCCTGGGGTGGCTTGGATGATGGTGACCAGGATGATAAACCAAATTCCACTTTTAGTTTACCTAAATTTAATTTTGATAGAAAAGGTTGTGTTACGGGTACCGGGTTCTATTTTACTAAATATGTGGATGTTCCGGCAGTAGGTACCTTTAATAAGGATGATAACGATATTCATCTAATGCGTTACGCTGAAATATTATTAACCTACGCCGAAGCCCGGCTGGAGCAAAATAAATTAACCCAGGCCGATGTAGACAACACCATTAATAAACTGCGGCAGCGAGTAGGCATGGTGCCTATGGTTATGACCGAACTGGCAACTAATGGTTTGGATTTACGGACAGAAATAAGAAGAGAGCGTCGGGTAGAATTGGCGCTGGAAGGCCAACGTTACTTTGATATACTGCGCTGGAAACAAGGAGAGCTTTTAGCCCAGGATGTGAAAGGCTTGAAAAAAAGTCTGGTGCCCAGCTACTATCAATCCATTGTGGCTAGTTTCCCCACGGATGCCAATGGGTACATGATTTTTCAGACCGGTAGAAAGTTTGATCCGGCCAGGAACTATCTATGGCCTATTCCGATAACGCAATTACAACGTAATCCTAATTTAGGGCAAAATCCTGGATGGGCATAAATTAGGGTAGGCTGGTAATATCAATTTATTTAAGTTGGTATTACCAGCTTTTTTATTCTACTAATTAACCAGCCGGCCATAAATATTTTAACACATATATTTAAACCGGCTGGTTTTCTATGTTAAAAGAAGACTGGGTAATACCTGCTAAATAATGAAAAAAATAATTCTAAGTTTATTTATCGGAATCACCATTTTAATGGCTTCCTGTTCTAAAAGCATAACCCCGGCGGCGGTTAGCAATACAGCTTTACCGGTTCGGGTTATGGCGTATAATATTCATCATGCCAATCCGCCTTCCCGGCCTGATTTTATTGATATAGATGCCATTACCAATACGATAAAGGCCCATCGTCCCGATTTGGTAGCCCTGCAGGAAGTAGACGTTAATACCAAACGTTCCGGTAAGTTTAACCAGGCCGAAGAGATTGCCAGTAAATTAGGAATGCATTATTATTTTGGCAAAGCCATCGACCACGGCGGCGGCGATTACGGGGTAGCCATTCTGTCGAAATATCCGCTGACCGAAACAAAAATAAACCGGTTGCCTACCCAACCCGGCACTAATGGCGAACCGCGCATATTGGTAACAGCCAAAATTAAATTACCCAATGGTGCCTTTGTTCGGTTTGGCAGTACGCACCTCGATGCCCAAAAGGCGTCGGTTAACCGGCAACTACAAATAACCGAAATAGGTAATATTGCGGCAGCAGAAGATTTGCCCTTTATTATTGCCGGCGATTTTAATGCCACGCCTGATTCGGAAGTAATTACGACCTTAGATAAATATTTCACCAGAACCTGCCAGCAGTGTGCTCCCACTATTCCGGTAATTAACCCTAACAAAACCATCGACTTTATTGCCTTTAAGCACCCGGCCGGTAAATTTAGCGTAGCCAGCCACCAGGTAATAAACGAGAAGTATGCCTCTGACCATTTGCCGGTAGTAGCGGTTATTAATGTTAATCCTTAAGTCAGAAAAGCCGGGCGGTGTAAACCAGTCGGTATTTTAACCGTTGTGTCGGCTATTGTGCTGGGCCCGTATCTATAGGGGCAAATTAATTAAGCCGGAGAGCAGCTTGCATTTAAATTTGAGGCTTATGTTTCGGGCTTGTAGCATTTGAGAGCAACGGAATTGGTAATACCAAAGCCCATTGTTTTAAATAATATCGCGCTTACAACCCGGCAAAATTACTGGTTGGCAAAGAAGAAGAAGATAAATTACTTTAATATTCGGCAATCGGCCGTATATATTTAGTTTTAACCAGTAGCTTTATCTTTATCTACCCGGAAACATTATCCGGTAGAACTGCTTTATAGAAAAGATTGCAGCAGTAAGAAAGGAGCAGAAAGAATTGGTCATTTAAATTTTAATTACCCCAAGAAGAAATGAGCACGTTGTTATTAAAAGATGATTACATAAGGCAGCTTAATAACATTGACCGGAAAAAATACCTGTTAAAAATTAAGATTATAAAATACCTATATATTAAGGGTGCTAAATCCAATACCGATATTTGTTACCGGTTTAATATTAGTTCGCCCACTTCCATGACGCTGATTAACGAGCTGATGGCCGAAGGACTGGTGGAAAAGCAGGGCCGGGGCAACTCGCTGGGCGGGCGCAAACCAGATTTGTACGGGCTGCGGGACAACTCCTTATTTGTATTGAGTATCTCGATGGAACGGTTCAAATCCCAGATGGCCATTTTTGATAATAATAACAATAATATTACCGGCACCCAGAATTTTCCTATTCCCATCTCCGAAGACCTAAGCGCGGTAGACCAATTGTACGATTATGCAAGTAAACTCATTACTTCTTCCAACATAAACCTGGATAAGCTAATGGGTATTG
>JAQBNV010000133.1 GCA_028288395.1 Adhaeribacter sp.
CTGGCGCACTACCTCGAACACATGGTTTTTAAAGGCACTTCCCGCCTGGGCGTGCGCGATTTCGAAAAAGAAAAAGCCGAACTAAACAAAATAGAGGAGCTCTACAACGTTTACCGCACGAAGACCGAGCCGGCCGAACGTAAAAAAATATACCACCAGATAGACAGCATTTCGGGCGTGGCGGCCAGCTATGCCATTGCGAACGAATACGATAAAATGGTGGGCGCCATTGGCACCAGCGGCTCCAACGCTTACACCTCCGTAGAACAAACCGTTTACACCGGCGATATTCCGGCTAACCAGGTAGAAAAATGGGCCCAGGTAGAGGCCGAACGGTTTGGCGAATTAGTGCCGCGCCTGTTTCATACTGAGTTGGAAGCGGTGTACGAAGAAAAAAACCGGTCGCTCGACAGCGATGCCAGCAAATCCTTCGAGGCATTATTCGCGGGTTTATTTCCAACGCACCAATACGGTACCCAAACCACCATTGGTACGGTAGGGCACCTGAAAAATCCTTCCATTACCGAAATAAAGAAATATTTCGATGCGTATTATGTGCCCAATAATATAGCCATCGCTATGAGTGGCGACCTGGACTATGACCAAACCATCCGCATCATCGATAAATATTTTGGCAAGTTAAAATCCAAACCGGTACCAGCCTATAACCCACCCGCCGAAGCCCCGATTACCCAGCCGGTCGTGAAGGAAGTACTGGGGCCCAGCGCCGAAAATATTCGTTTAGGTTTCCGGTTTCCGGGGATTAAAAGCAAAGAAGCCCTGGTGCTGAAAATGATTAGCCAGATATTATCGAACGGACAAGCCGGCTTGGTAGACCTGAACCTGAACCAGAAACAGGTGGTACTCAGCGCTTCGGCTGGCGATTACATCATGAACGATTACGGGGTGCTGATTATGGGCGCTACGCCCCGCCAGGGCCAGACCCAGGACCAGGCAAAAAATTTATTACTGGGCCAGATAGAACTGGTTAAACAAGGCAAGTTCGAAGACTGGCTGATTCCAGCTATTATAAATAATACCAAAATTGCCGAAATGAAAGCCTTTGAAAGCAACGAGTCGCGGGCCGATGCTTTCGTGACGGCCTATATTGCTCACCTGGACTGGAAAGACTACCTGGCCATGCGCGATGATTTTGCCCAAATTACCAAAGCTGACGTGGTAGCAGTGGCGAATAAATATTTGGGCCCGAATAATTATGTTGCGGTTTATAAGCGTACCGGCAAAGACCCCAACATCCAGAAAGTAGAAAAACCCGCCATTACACCGGTACCGGTTAACCGCGAGGTGCAATCGGAGTTTTATAAAACCGTAATGGCCGGCAAAACGCCCGAGCTAAAACCGGTATTCCTGGATTATAAAAAGGACGTGGGCGAAACCAGGATTAAAAATAATATTCCGGTATATTTTACCCGCAACCAGGAAAACGGCCTATTTAATTTGTACTACGTGCTGGAGACCGGCACCAATAACAACCCGAAACTAGGCCTAGCGGTAAACTACTTGAAATATTTAGGAACCGATAAATTTAGTGCCGAAGAGTTACAGAAAGAGTTTTACAAACTGGGCTGCTCTTTTGATGTATTCTCGTCGCAGGAGCAGGTTTACGTAAGCTTGTCGGGGCTGGACACGAATTTTGAGAAAGGCCTGGCGCTGTTCGAAAGCGTTTTGCAAAACCCGAAAGCCGATAAAAAAGCCCTGGACGACATGATAGCCGGGGTTTTAAAAGAACGAGCCAATGCCAAACTAAATAAAGGCATTATTCATACCCAGGCCATGGTAAATTACGCCAAGTACGGTCCTAAAAACCCTTTTACCAATATTATTCCGGAAGCGGAACTGCGGAAAATAAAACCCGAAGAACTGGTTAGCCTGGTTAAAAACATCCCGGCCTACGAGCACCATATTTTGTATTACGGCCCCCGGACTACCGAAAATTTAACGGCTACTCTCAATACCGGCCATCTGGTACCGGCCAGTTTAAAGCCGGTACCACCCTTAAAGGTATTTCCGGAAAAAGACTTCACCGACCGCCAGGTTTACTGGACCGATTTTAACATGGTACAAGCCGAACTGCTGTTTCTGACCAAATCTTTCAACTTCAACAAAGACCTGGTACCCACCATTACGCTCTACAACGAATATTTTGGCGGTAACATGGGTTCTATTGTGTTCCAGGAACTACGAGAATCCAAGGCCCTCGCCTACTCGGCCAGTTCCCGGTATGCCAACGCCAGCCGCAAAGACCGGGCGAATTATATTCTGTCTTACATCGGCACGCAATCCGATAAACTACCGGAAGCCACGGCGGGCATGCAAGCCTTGCTGAACGACATGCCCCAGGCGGAAGCCAACTTCTCTAACGCCAAAGAAAGCATCCTCAACAGCATCTCCACCGAGCGCATTACCAAATCGGATATTTTATTTGATTACGAGCGGGCCAAGCGCCTGGGCCTGGATTATGACATCCGGCAGGATATTTTCCAGAGCGTAAATACCCTCACTTTTGCGGATATGAAGAAGTTTCAGGAGCAGTTTGTAAAAGGCCAGAACCAGGTTATCCTGGTAATTGGCTCAAAAGACCGCTTGAACTTTAAAGAACTCCAGAAATACGGTAAAGTAAAGCAACTCTCGCTGAAAGAGCTTTTTGGCTATTAATTACCAATCCGTTTCCAGATTGCTTGTTCATTATCTAAACGTGTTAAATAAAACCGGCGGGCCTGAAGGGTCCGCCGGTTTTTATTTGTTGTTCCAGTTTCCTGTGGCTTTTTAAACCAAAACCGCATCTAGTTACACTACCAGTTTTAAACCAATATATTCTTTAGTATTTCCTGGGTTAAAGGTTTGGTAATAAAGCCCGAAATGGGATAATTATACGCTCTTTCTTTGTCTTTGGAGAGGATTGAACTGGTACACATAAATATTTTCGTTTGGCTAAGATTTAATTCAGCCGATTGGGTTACTTCCTCCAGAAATTCGAAGCCATCCATCACAGGCATTTTAATATCTAAAAATATTAATTCAGGCATATTTTCTCCACTCACCAAAATATGCTGCAGCTTTTTAATTGCTTCCTGTCCATTATTGGCCGTAATAATTTTTTTACCAACACCCGCTCTCTCCAATATTTTCTTCGACAGGAAACACCAGCCTTCATCGTCATCTACCACCAAAACCGTGTCTATCGAAGGTATATTTTCCTGGCCTTTAATGATTAAGCTTTGTTCTTCCACCTTTTTGTTTTTCTTTAAGTAATCAGTTTTATCTGCTTCCGGAATCCATGCCCGCGTGGATTTTACATTTCTGCTTTAAAATATAT
>JAQBNV010000163.1 GCA_028288395.1 Adhaeribacter sp.
GACCGAAGTAGTTCGGGCCAAAGCCGCGCTATAGTTATTATTTTAAACTAATATTTTAAACCAGATAAGCCCTTCCGCAATCGGAAGGGCTTTTTTTGTAAGGGCGTTTTTCGGTAGTAAACCCCGCGGTAGTTTTTAATTGCAAATTTATGGTATAACTTTCCGCTTTAAACGTAAAGGTATGACTCCAGCCCGCATCACCCTCCACGACAAAACTTTTGAAATAAATATTCCGGAAAGGCAAATCCTGCAAGCCATTGAAATAATAGCGGCCCGCATCAGTTCGGATTATGCCGGTAAGCAACCGCTGTTTCTGGCCATCCTGAACGGGGCTTTTATGTTTGCGGCCGATTTATTAAAAGAAGTCAGCATTCCCTGCGAAGTATCTTTCCTGCGGGTATCGTCCTACCAGGACATGCACAGCACCGGGCAGGTAAGCGAAATAATTGGCTTAAAAGAAGAAATAAAAGACCGCCATATTATTATTCTGGAAGACATAGTGGATACCGGCCATACCGTTTACGCCTTGTTGCAAAACCTGATTTCCCGTTTGCCGGCTTCCATTGAAATTGCCGCTTTACTCCTGAAACCCGAATGCCAGCAGCACCCCTTACAGGTAAAATATATTGGTAAAGCAATTCCAAACGAATTTGTAGTTGGCTATGGCCTGGATTATAACGGGCTGGGCCGGAATCTTCGTCATATTTATAAACTGGTGTAAGCCGTTTACATTAAAGAATTTCAAAACTCCGGGCATAATAATAGTAAAATATGCCGGAAACCCTTATTTTTACTGCTTATTTATTAAATATATATGCTTAATATCGTATTGTTCGGCCCTCCGGGCGCAGGCAAAGGCACCCAAAGCCAAAAGTTAATAGATACCTACCACCTCATTCACCTGTCCACCGGTGATTTGCTGCGGTCGCAGATTGCCGCCGGCACTGCCTTGGGCTTACGCGCGAAAACCCTGATGGATCAGGGTTTGCTGGTGCCGGATGAAGTAGTTATCGGCATGATAGATAATAAATTAAAAGAAAATAAAGCGGCAGCCGGTTTTATTTTTGATGGCTTTCCGCGCACGGTGCCGCAAGCGGTAGGCCTGGACCAACTGATGGACGAAAATAATACCGCCATAACCTGCATGATTGCCCTGGAAGTAAGCGAAGAAGAATTAACCAAACGCCTGCTGCTCCGGGGCCAGACCTCGGGCCGGCCCGACGACCAGGATGAAAGCCTGGTGCGGAAACGGGTGCAGGAATACAATTCCAAAACCGCTCCCGTAGCCGATTTTTACGCGGCGCAAGGCAAATACCACGCGGTTAACGGCATCGGCGAAATAGCCGAAATTTTTGACCAAACCTGCGCTATTATTGATAGTTACCTGACGGAACCAACCTCCAAATAGTCAGTTACCTGCCTCCATTTAAATGGCCGGTCTTTTCTTTTAACCCAAAATAGTAAAAGGAGTAAAAAGAGACATTACTTTATCCTTTAACTATTTTTCAAAACAAAATGGCTTCTTCTAACTTTATAGATTACGTAAAAATTTGCTGTCGTTCCGGTCACGGCGGGGCCGGCTCCGCGCATTTGCACCGCGATAAGAAAAATTCTAAAGGCGGCCCAGATGGGGGCGATGGCGGCCGGGGCGGACACATTATTATCAAAGGTAACCAACAACTCTGGACCCTGCTGCACCTGCAATACCAGAAGCACGTAATTGCCAAGCCCGGCGAATCCGGTGGTTCCAGCCACTCTTCGGGCGCCGAAGGCGAAGATGTAATACTGGAAGTACCGGTAGGGACAATCGCCCGCAATGCTGAAACCGGGGAAAAAGTGGCCGAAATATTCGAAGATGGTCAGATAGATATTTTAACGCCTGGCGGCCGGGGTGGCCTGGGTAATTCTCACTTTAAATCGCCCACGAACCAAAAGCCCCGCTACGCCCAGCCCGGCGAACACGGCCTGGAAGAATGGATAATTCTGGAACTGAAACTGCTGTCGGATGTCGGATTAGTAGGTTTTCCCAATGCCGGCAAGTCTACGTTGCTGTCGGTGGTGTCGGCGGCCAAACCCAAAATTGCAAATTATCCTTTTACCACGCTGGTGCCTAACCTGGGCGTTGTAGCTTACCGCGATTACAAATCATTTGTAATGGCCGACATTCCCGGCATCATTGAAGGCGCTTCCGAAGGGAAAGGATTGGGCATCCGTTTTCTGAAACACATCGAACGCAACTCTATTTTGCTTTTTATGATTTCGGTCGAAAGCCCGGACATAGCCGCCGAGTACCAGGTATTATTAAATGAGCTGACCACCTTTAATCCGGAACTACTGGACAAGAAACGGTTGTTAGCCATTACCAAAACCGATTTGATTGACGAGGAACTGGAAACAGAAATGCGCCGCACCTTACCCCAGGACCTGTCTACCGTATTTATTTCGAGTATTACCCAAAAAGGATTAATGGATCTGAAAGACTTAATCTGGCAAACCCTGAATAGCGAATAATTTGAGGAAGGGTACTTGGCAGCAGGTATTGGGTAAGAAGCCAGGGGCGAAGGAATTAAAGAAGTAAATAATATTTACCCACGGAATTAAGGCACCATTAAAAAGGTGTCAGTTTGTCACAAAAAAGCCTTTGGCAAGTAAATTGTTTACATGCTTTGGCAAGATTAACCGAGAAGAATTAAATAAGCTATGTCAGCAGATAATCATAATTTACCAGAAGAAGAAACCAAATCGGCAACCAATACCGCTGACCAGGAGACTTCTACCGTTGAAGCGCAAGGGCTACCCTCGCCCGAGGAGGCTGGCACCGATCCGGCCGCTAAACTGGAGGAGGAGCTAACCGAAATGAAAGATAAATACCTGCGTCTTTATTCGGAATTTGATAATTACAAAAGGCGCACTTCTAAAGAACGCCTGGATTTGTTAAAAACTGCTAACCAGGAAATGGTAGTGGCTTTACTGCCTGTAATTGATGATTTTGAGCGCGCCCGGCAATCGATGCAGCAAGCCCAGGATGTGACGGCCGTAAAAGAAGGCGTCGATTTAATTTTTAATAAAATGTTTAGCATTCTGCAGCAAAAAGGCCTTAAACCCATGGAAACAGTAGGGGAAGCTTTTGATGCCGATATACACGAAGCAATTACCCAGATTCCAGCCCCAGACGAAAGTCAGAAAGGCAAAGTAATTGATGAAGTAGAGAAAGGATATTATTTGCACGACAAAGTTGTTCGGTTTGCAAAAGTGGTGATTGGAGCGTAAGTCATGGCAAAAAGAGATTATTACGAAATATTAGGCGTATCGAAGGGCGCAGCGGCCGACGAAATTAAAAAAGCTTACCGCAAGATAGCTATCAAGTTTCACCCGGATAAGAACCCCGACGACCCAACGGCCGAAGATAAATTTAAAGAAGCGGCCGAAGCTTACGAAGTATTAAGCAACCAGGACAAACGTGCGCGTTACGACCGTTTTGGGCACCAGGGCGTAAATGGCGGCGGCAACGGCAGCATGAACATGGAGGATATTTTTTCTCAGTTCGGCGATATATTCGGCGGCGGCCAGGGTAGTCCTTTTGGCGATTTCTTTGGCGGTGGCCGCGGCAACGGCCGGCGGGTACGCAAAGGTACCAACCTGCGGATTAAACTGAAGCTGGACCTGGAAGAAGTAGCCAATGGCGTAGAGAAAAAAATAAAAGTAAAGCGGTATGTTGCCTGTAATGGTTGCAGCGGCAACGGTTCTAAAAATGGTGCCTCGCTGCAAACCTGTACTACCTGTCAGGGTTCCGGGCAGGTACGCAAAGTGGTAAATACCATGCTGGGTCAGATGGTATCGACAAATACCTGCCCCACCTGCGAAGGCGAAGGCCAGAAAGTAACCCAGAAATGCGACATCTGCCACGGAGAAGGCCGCGAACTGAAAGAAGAAGTAATTTCTATTAATGTGCCGGCCGGCGTTGCCGATGGCATGCAGTTATCGATGAGCGGCAAAGGGAACGTACCGGAACGGGGCGGCGTAGCCGGCGACTTGCTGATTCAGATTGAAGAGGAGCTGCATCCATTCCTGAAACGCGATGGCAATAATATTGTCTTTGATCAATATATCAGCTTTGTCGAAGCTACTTTAGGTGCCAATATCGAAGTGCCCACCATCGAAGGCAAGGTGAAAATCAAAATTGATCCCGGCACGCAGGGAGGTAAAATATTGCGGTTACGCGGCAAGGGAATTAAAGATATCAACGGCTACGGCAAAGGCGATCAGCTCATTCATATCAATGTCTGGACACCTAAGCATGTAAGCAGCGAAGAGCGGGATATCCTGGAGAAACTCCGGGATTCCGATAACTTTACCCCGCACCCCAGCAAACACGAAAAAGGCTTTTTCGAAAAAATGAAAGAATACTTTGGTTAGTAATAATTTTTTAGGTTGATGCCATCCCTTATTTAACGAAAGCCACCGGCCACAACCGGTGGCTTTCGTTTTTAGGACTTGACCGCAATCTGCCGGTCAGATGAAGGCCCCGGCGAGTCAGATATTACCCAAAGCACAAGTTACGGCAGCACATCTATAAAAATAATATGAGGAAGCAGTTGTGTTCTATTAATGCCGGATTACAGCGCTTCAGAATACGAAAAGACCTTGCTTTAATCAAGTTGGCTGCTGGGTTTATTCGTTTATCCTGTAATTTTTAAATTATTTCTGCCCCAGGTTTACCAGCTTCTTGCAGATGCTAACTTATCTTGTAAATTTGGTATCCTAATCTGTAAGAACTTGAGCATTCTAAAAATAGCCGGTGTATCAAAACAATACGCCAATCACCTGGCGCTGCAGGACATTACTTTCGATATTCCGGCCCAAAGTATTTTTGGTTTATTAGGGCCCAATGGGGCGGGTAAAACCTCCCTCATCCGGATCATCACCCAGATTACCGGTGCCGATTCGGGAGAAATATTCTTTAAAGGCGAACCCTTACGTCCCCATCATATTAAAAATATGGGGTATTTGCCCGAAGAACGTGGGCTTTATAAAAAAATGAAAGTAGGGGAACAGCTGCTTTACCTGTCCCAGCTAAAAGGCTTAAGCAAAGCCGATGCTACGCACAAAATAAAAACCTGGGTAGCCAAATTCGAAATCGGTTCCTGGATGAATAAAAACGTGGAAGACCTTTCGAAAGGCATGCAGCAAAAAGTGCAGTTTATGGCTACGGTTCTCCACGAACCGGAATTAATTATCCTGGACGAGCCTTTCTCGGGTTTCGATCCCATCAACGCCAATATTATTAAAGACGAAATACTGGCTCTCCGCGACAACGGCAGCACCATTATTTTTTCGACGCACCGCATGGAGTCGGTGGAAGAGCTTTGCGATAATATTGCTTTGATAAACCGTTCCCGTAAGGTACTGGATGGGTCGGTCCAAAATATTAAAAATATTTATAAAACGGCCACTTACCTGGTAGAAGGGGAAGGCCGCTTACTAATCTTATCGCCGGATTTTGAAGTACTGGAACAATCTGAACACCAGCGCTTTTTCCGGGCTACCATCCGGTTAAAAAACCAAAGCCAACCCAACGACCTTTTGCGCTACCTGATAGGACAAGTGCAGATACACGCCTTCCGGGAAAAAATTCCGAGTATTAATGATATTTTTATTCAGACGGTAAACGAAACTTTAACGGCTGGAGAACCGGAACCGGTTAAATAAAATATGGTTATGGAATATTGCTGCTCCTAACATGAAAAGATATTGTTTTGCACTGGACCTGAAAGATGATCCGGATTTGATAGCCGCCTATTTGTTCTGGCATAAAAAGGAAAATGCCTGGCCCGGGAACCTGGCGCATATCCGCTAAACCGGAATTACCCAAATGGAAATATACCGGACGGGTAACCGCCTGTTCATGATTATGAAAACCAATGAGACCTTTAGTTTCGAGCGGAAAAAAATAATGGATGCGGCCAATACCAAAGTACAGGCCTGGGAAAAACTGATGGACACTTTTCAGGAGCCATTGGCCTGGGCCAAACCCGGCGAAAAGTGGGTTTTGCTGGATAATATTTTTGAGTTATAGAAATATCCCGGTTATTTATAAATCATTTTCGCCGAAAAATTTATTAATATTAGGCTTAAATCCGTTAAAATTACCACCATACCTGAATTATAATTATGCCTTACGCTAACGACCGCCGGAGTTTCCTGAAAAAAGCTGCCTTGGGCAGTTTGCTAACCATTGGCCTTCCCGAAATCATAACTTCGGCCATGGCCGCGCAAAAAACAAAAAAAGTAACATTAAAGCAGGATGCCATCATTCTTTTCCAGGGCGATTCTATTACGGATGCCGGCCGCAAAAAGGACAATATGGAATTCAATAATCCATCAGCGCTGGGCAGTGGCTATGCTTTCCTGGCTGCCTCGGATTTGTTACTCCGCCAGGCTAGCAAAAACCTTCGGATTTATAACAAAGGCATTAGCGGTAACAAAGTTTATCAAATGGCTGATCGTTGGGAAACGGATGCGCTGGCCCTTAAGCCAGATGTATTAAGCATTATGATTGGCGTTAATGATTTCTGGCATACGCTCACGAACAATTATACCGGTACTATCCAAACGTACCGCGACGACTACAAAAAGCTTCTGGATCGGACGAAACAGCAGTTGCCGGAGGTGAAGCTCATTATAGGTGAACCTTTCGGGGTGACGGGCATAAAGTCTGTGACGGAAAAATGGTACCCGGCCTTTAACGAGTACCGGCAGGTATCCCGCGAAATGGCAGATGCTTACGGTGCGGCCTTTATTCCGTATCAAAGTATTTTTGATAAAGCATTGAAAGCAGCTCCTGGCGTTTACTGGACGTACGATGGCGTGCATCCCAGCCTGGCGGGTGCCCGCTTAATGGCAGAAGCCTGGTTGGAAACTATAAAAACTTAATAAGTAAGTAGGTGATAAGTTTTAAGTTATAGGTTGTACGTTGTACGTTGATATTGTTTTTATTATCAGAAGTTTATGCCAGGACAAGGTTATACTTAATTCTGTTCTGCTACTTATTATTATTCAAAGTTGCGCCTTAGGAAAACAGGTTAACTATTTATCTGGCGCGAGGCTCCTGCCTCGTGTCTCTTTTTCTCCGGCCTCTGGCCGATATTATTCTTAAATATTCAAAGCGGACAGAAGGCAGAAGGAGCTAAAATATATCCCAATGGTTGAGAAAGGCCAGCGGCGGGCCAAAAGAAGGCACGGGCGAGGACGCCCGCGCCAGATAACGCATAAAGAAAAATTTACGACAGCCTAGGTTGTGTTGACATACAGTAGGGAATTTACGAACTTCGTCAAAAAAAGCTGATGCGAAGATACGAGTTACGCGAAGATCAATGGCAGAAAATGGCTCCGATGCTACCAGGCAAAGAA
>JAQBNV010000173.1 GCA_028288395.1 Adhaeribacter sp.
AGTTTAAAAAAGAAGCCGCCTCTGACCAGGGAATGCGCATGAACCAGGACGTAGACGAACGCAAACACATCATTGAATCTACCCGTAGCGCGGCCCGCTATTTGGTAAAACATAATAATATATATTACAAAAACTGGCACAATACATTGCTTTCGTACAACCTAGGTTTAAGCGGAGCCAAAAGCTACGCCAAACCCAACGATGCAAATAAGAAAGAAATGGATGTGACCGAAAGAACGCACTCTTATATTCTTACTTTTTTAGCACACAAAGTGGCTTTCAGTAATTATGTGGGCCGCAACCCCACGCCCACCGTATTATTGCAGGAAATGACCGCATCGGCGGGTAAAAGCTTCCGCGATATTGCCCAGGAAACCCAAACCGACGAAACCGAACTGCAGAAATATAACAAGTGGCTAAGCGGCCGGGTTATTCCTTACGATAAAAATTATACCGTACTTATTCCGGTTATTAATCCCAACCAGCAGGTAATCTATGCTGCCAACCGGACCTCTTCCAGCGCCCAAGTGGCGGCGCAAACCGGCAAGCGGGAGTTCCGGATTCAGAACAACCTGAAGGTAATTATTGCCCGCCCCGGCGATACAAAAGATATACTGGCCGCCGAAGCCGATATGCCCGCCCGTCGCTTCCTGATGTTTAACGACATGTACAGCTTCGACCCGATTGTACCGGGCGAAGCGTATTACCTGCAAACAAAGCACAGCAAAGCGGATGTTCCTTTCCACGCCGTAAAATCCGGCGAAACCATTCATGAGGTGGCGCAGCAATACGGGGTTAAAGTACGGTCGCTTTTGTTTTATAACCGTTTAAAAGCAACCGAAACCCTGGCCGAAGGCCGCTTATTGTGGATGCAGCGCCGCCGGCCCGCCTCTACTCCAATAGAATTCCAGAAAACATACCCGGAAAGTGCGCCGGCTCCCGCCAATCCCGGTATCCTGGCCCAAATAGATGATCCTGCAAAAACCAAAGATAGATCCGCACAAAATATTCCGGCGCATACGCCTTCTGAAGAAAGCAACTCCCTGGCATCGGCCCTGGAAAACCGTTTAAATAAATGGTTTGGTGTAAAAAAGAAACCGGAAAAAGTTCAGGAATTAGAGGTACCTGCCAGCCCGGAAAGAACCACCCCAGCGGAAACCGAAGTTGCCGCTGCCCCTCAGCCGGCAACTTCCTCCCCTGCCACTATTCCGGCTGAGCCATCCGTAGATGTAGCCATTGCCCAGACGAACGACCAGCCAGTAAACACCGAAGATTCTTTATCCGAAAATATTGACAAACAGATAGAGCCGGTAAATAAACCCGCAGCGCCATTGGTTTACAGCCGCACCAAAGTTGCCGAACCCGTAGCCGCAACAACCGTTTCGGAAAATAATACCGCTGCTATATCCGAAACCAAACCCATTGCCACCCCTGCCGAAACAACTGGTACAAAACCAGCCGTAATATTAAAAGAACCAGCCGGCGCAGCGCCGGTGGAAAACCCAGGGGTACACGTGGTAGCCAAAGGCGAAACCCTGTACGGCATTTCTAAAATGTACCAGGTAAGCCTCAATGATTTGAAAACCTGGAACGATTTGGGAGAAACGCCACTGGCAATTGGCCAGAGCCTGAAATTAGTAGCGCCTCCGGTAACCACGGCTAGTTATCCAGTTTCGACGGCCGATAAAAGGACAACCCAAACCGCTGCCGAACCCGTAGCCAGTAACCCCAACTATGCTTCCGTTTCCGGACCAGTTTCTCACACTGTCTCGGCTGGCGAATCGATGTACCAGATTTCCCGCAAATACGGCGTTACCATCAAGGACATAATGGACTGGAATAACAAAGCTGATTTTAACGTGAGCCCGGGCGAGAAACTAAAAATAAAAACTAAAGGCTCCGGCCGGAACTAATATTTCAGATAAATTAAAAGAGAAGGGGTAGATAAACGATTATCTACCCCTTCTCTTTTAGCCGTACTGGTCTATCTGGTCGATAATAACCCTACAATATATTATTTCTGAAAGCTTAACCCACCTGTAGTCCGTTTACCCATTATTGGTTTTCCGGCGGAGTGGTAAAAGCCGTGGCCGATTGTAAACCAGTGGCTACCTGGGGCAAAATACCTAAGCGCTCGTAAATAGGGTGCACCATTTTGCGTAAGGCCGGCAACTGAATAGCAAAAGGAATAATACTGAGCGAACACAGCACGCCGCAACCCAGTAAAGTATAGGGAACGCCAATTTTATCGGCCACTGAACCGGCCAGTAAGCTGCCAAAAGGAGCCATTCCCATAAAAGCCATCGCGTAAAAGCTCATTACCCGGCCCCGCTTATCGTCATCCACAATAGTCTGCAGGATGGTATTGTTCGCCGCCATCTGCACAATCATGCCCAACCCGGTAATAAATATAAAAATCAAGGCAAACCACAAAGTTTGGGCAAACGAAAAGCAGATTAGCCCCACCCCCAATAACAGGGTGGCGCTGATTATTATTTTACCCAAGCCCAATACCGTAGAGCGCTGGGCCAGGTACAGGGCACCTACTAAAGCGCCGATACCGGAGGCACCCATCAGATAACCCAGGGTATTGGCACCGCCGTGCAATATATCGCGGGCAAAAACGGGCATCAGCACGCTAAAAGGCATCCCGAATAAACTAATCAGGGCAATTAACAAAATAATGGCCCGGATGGGCGGAAAACCAAAAGCATACTGGAATCCTTCTTTTAACGATCGCCAGGCCTGTGGATGCTTTTTTTGCGAAACCGGCGGCTGAACTTTTATAGAAAGCAAAGAAAACAGAACGGCGATATAACTAAGGGCGTTAATTAAAAAGCACATGCCTTCACCGACCAGCGCAATTAAAATACCTGCCACCGATGGCCCCACCAAACGGGCAACATTAAACATAGAAGAGTTCAGGGCAATGGCATTACCTATATCTTCCCGCTTCGGAATTAAGGTTATCACAAAAGCCTGCCGGGCACTCACGTCAAAAGCATTTACAACACCCAAAAATATGCTTAGCCCCATCAGCCAGGTGGTGGTTGCCGTTTCGGTAAGTACCAGGGCGGTGAGCACGGAGGCCTGCAACATAGAAAGCGCTTGCGTCAGGATTAAAATACGGTGCCGGTTATACCTGTCCGAAACCACCCCGGCAAACGGACCGATTAAAAAAGAAGGCACCTGGCTGGCAAAACCCAGCACCCCTAATAAAAATACCGAATCGGTGAGGCGGTACACGAGCCAGCTCATGGCAATTTGCTGCATCCAGGTGCCAATCAGCGAAACGCCCTGCCCCATAAAGAATAACCGGTAATTTGGGTATTGCAAAGCCCGGAACATTTCCGATAAGGGTACCTGGCGGCGCGTGGTGGTATTGGGTTGGGTGGAACTCATCCGGAAATTAATCTTGTTAAGCTATTACCTGCTGAGTAAATACGGACCTGAAGAGAATCTGGTAGCATAAAATTTTATTATGCTTGTTAGCCAGACCCAAACAATATTTATCTTGGGGCTGCGCTCAAATTTTCTTAATTTTAATAGCCGGAAGCTTACCCAGCAGCTAGCTCTAATTGCCCCAAAAGCAATTCTTAATTTTTAATTCATCATTCATAATTAAAGAATCGTGCCCGAATTTTCGCATTTACATAGCCATACCCAATATTCTTTACTCGACGGGCAAGCCAGCATCAGCGCCCTGATGAAAAAAGCCCAGGCCGATGGCATGAAAGCCGTCGCGATGACCGACCACGGTAATATGTTCGGGGCTTTTAATTTTGTAGCGGAGGCCAATAAATACAACGTAAAGCCCATTGTGGGCTGTGAGTTTTACCTGGTGCAAGACCGGTTTAAAAAGCAGTTCAGCAAAGAGCAGCGCGATGTGCGGCACCACCAGTTGCTGCTGGCCAAAGACCAGGCCGGATATAAGAACCTGGCCAAGCTGTGCTCTCTCAGTTACATCGATGGCCTGTACAGCAAATGGCCCCGCATCGACAAAGAACTCCTGCAGAAATACAGCAAAGGCCTGATTGCCACTTCCTGCTGCATCGGGGCCGAAGTGCCGCAAGCCATTTTGTGGAAAACCGAAGACGAGGCCGAAGAAATATTCCGCTGGTGGCTCGACTTGTTCGGCGAAGACTATTACATCGAAATCCAACGCCACGGCCTGCAAAATATCGACAACACCGGCAAAAGCCAGGAAGACATAAACCAGGTACTGCTAAAGTGGTCTAAGAAATACAACGTAAAAACCATTGCTACCAACGACTCGCACTACGTGGAGCAGGAAGACTGGAACCCGCACGATATTTTATTGTGTGTAAACACGGGCGAAGACCAGAGCATGCCGGTGGGCGATTTCTCTACCAAATATTACCGCTTCCTGACCGACCACAACCAGGTGGTTTACGACACGCTGGATAATGTCCGGAGCAAATATTCTAACAATAGTTCGGTACGTAGCGCCCTTAATAAAATTGATGAAGTAGGTCCTAAAACCCGTTTTGGTTTCCCGAACGACCAGTTTTATTTCAAGAGCCAGGCCGAGATGAATAAATTATTCATCGACGTACCCGAAGCCATTGACAACACGAACGATATTATTGATAAAATAACGCCGCCCAAGCTGCAGCGCGATATTTTATTACCCAACTTCCCGATTCCGCCGGAACACAATGGCCCGGATGCTTTCCTGCGCCACCTAACGTACCTGGGCGCGAAAAAACGGTACGGCGATATAACCCCCGAAATAGAGGAACGGCTGGACTACGAACTGCGCATTGTCGAAACCATGGGATTTGCCGGTTACTTTCTTATTGTGCAGGATTTTATCGCGGCGGGCCGGAACATGGGCGTGGCCGTGGGGCCGGGCCGGGGTTCGGCGGCGGGTTCGGCAGTAGCCTATTGTGTGGGGATAACCAACATCGATCCGATTAAATATTCCTTGCTCTTCGAGCGCTTCCTGAATCCGGAACGGGTATCCATGCCCGATATTGATATTGACTTTGACGACGAGAACCGGCAGCGCGTAATCGACTACGTGGTAGACAAATACGGCAAGACCCAGGTGGCCCAGATTATTACGTTCGGTACCATGGCGGCCAAATCCAGCATCAAAGATGTGGCGCGGGCGCTGGAACTGCCTTTATCCGATGCGAATGAACTGGCCAAGATGGTACCCGATACACCCGGCACCACGCTGGCCAAAGCCTTCTTGGAAAGTCCCGAGCTAAAAGCAATCCGCGACGGCAACGACCTGCGGGCCAAAACCCTTAAGTTAGCCGAGAAACTGGAAGGTTCGGTGCGCAATACCGGTATCCACGCGGCCGGAGTAATTATTGCGCCCGACGACATTACGAACTACATTCCGGTTTCTACCTCCAAAGACTCCGACCTGCTTATTACGCAGTTCGATGGCAAAGTAATTGAGTCGGCGGGGATGCTGAAAATGGACTTTCTGGGCCTCAAAACCCTGACCATTATTAAAGATGCGCTGGTGCTTATCAAGCGGAACCACGGCGTAGACATCGATATTGATGATATTCCGATGGATGATGAGAAAACGTACGAACTCTATCAGCGCGGCGATACCATTGGTACTTTTCAGTTTGAATCGGAAGGGATGCGCATGTACCTGAAAGATTTAAAGCCGACCAATATTGAAGATTTAATTGCCATGAACGCCCTGTACCGGCCGGGCCCGATGCAATTTATTCCGAACTTTATTAACCGGAAACACGGCCGCGAGGACGTTGAATATCCGCACGAGTTGCTGGAACCCATCCTGAATTATTCCCAGGGCATTATGGTGTACCAGGAGCAAATTATGCAAACCGCGCAAATATTAGCCGGTTACTCCTTGGGCGGCGCCGATTTACTCCGCCGGGCCATGGGTAAAAAGGACATGAAGAAGATGGCGCTGGAGCGGGAGAAATTCATCAAAGGGGCGAAAGAACTGCATAATATTCCGGAGAAAAAAGCCTCGGAGGTTTTTGACGTAATGGAGAAGTTTGCCCAGTACGGCTTTAACCGGTCGCACTCCGCGGCCTACTCCGTGGTGGCTTACCAAACCGGTTACCTAAAAGCCCACTACCCCGGCGAATACATGGCTTCGGTGCTCACGCACAACATGAACGACATTAAAAAGGTGACGTTCTTTATCGAAGAAGCCCGGAAACAACAGGTGCCGGTACTAGGTCCGGACGTAAACGAATCGATCTATAAATTTAACGTAAACCAGGAAGGCGCTATCCGGTTTGGTTTGGGCGCGATTAAAGGTACCGGCGAGTCGGCGGTAGAAGCAATTCTGGAAGAACGGGATAAAAACGGCCCTTACCAGGATATTTTTGATTTTGCGAAGCGCGTAAATCTGCGGGCGGTAAACAAAAAAACGTTCGAGAGTATGGCCCAGGCGGGTGCTTTCGATTCTTTCGAGAAATATCACCGCGCGCAATACCTGGACCTGGCTGAAGGCGAATCGCAGAACCTGATCGAAAAAGCAGTGCGGTTTGGCAATAATTACCAGGCCGAAGCAAGCGCAGCCCAGCAATCTTTATTTGGCGGCGGCGCTGCCGTAGCCGCGCCGTTGCCCAAAGTGCCCGAAGTAGTTCCCTGGACACCCACCGAAAAATTACGCCGCGAGAAAGAGGTCGTAGGCTTTTATATTTCGGGCCACCCACTAGACCAATTCAGTTTGGAGATAGATTCGTACTGCACCTGCCCGCTGGATAAAATTACTGACTACAAGGCCAAAGACGTAAACGTAGCGGGAATTGTGTCAAATGTGGTTATCCGGACTGCCAAAAACGGCAACCCTTTTGCGCTGTTTACACTCGAAGATTACGACTCTACCCTGAACATGGCTTTGTTTGGCGAGGACTTTGTAAAGTTTGCTCAGTACCTGCGCGAGGGTATGTTTGTGTTTATCAAAGGCAAAGTACAGTTGCGGTATAAAACCGAAGACCAGTGGGAATTGAAACCAACTAATAT
>JAQBNV010000187.1 GCA_028288395.1 Adhaeribacter sp.
AAAACCTCCGTTTTTACCCCGAAGAAGAAAAAGGCGATGCGGCTTTTGCGCAAAAATTAAGTACCCTCGGCAATGTATACGTGAACGATGCTTTTGGTACCGCTCACCGCGCCCACGCCTCTACAGCCATAATTGCCCAGTTTTTCCCACACGATAAATTAACCGGTTACGTGATGCAGGCCGAATTGGAAAATGCCACTCGGGTGCTGGATAATGTAGAACGGCCTTACACGGCCATTATGGGCGGGGCCAAAATATCAGACAAAATATTAATTATTGAACGCCTGCTGGACAAAGTAGATAACCTGATTATTGGTGGCGGCATGGCCTTTACTTTTTCGAAAGCCCAGGGCGGAGAAATTGGCAGTTCCTTGCTGGAAGCCGACAAAGTAGACCTGGCCTTAAGCCTGATAAATAAAGCCAAAGAAAAAGGAGTAAACCTGTATTTGCCGGAAGATTCGGTAGTAGCCAATGCTTTCAGTAACGACGCAGATACTGATATTAAGCACAGCCACCACATTCCGGCTACCTGGATGGGCCTGGATATAGGACCGGAAGCCCGCGAACAGTTTGCCGAGGTAATCCGCAACTCCCGCACGATTCTTTGGAACGGCCCGATGGGGGTTTTTGAAATGTCTAACTTTGCGTTAGGTACCCAAACAGTAGCCGAGGCCGTGGTAGAAGCAACTCGTAACGGCGCTTTCTCGTTAATTGGCGGCGGCGACTCAGCGGCCGCAGTAAACCAGTTTGGTTACGGCAACGATGTATCTTACGTATCCACCGGTGGCGGTGCCCTGCTGGAATATATGGAAGGCAAAACCCTGCCGGGCGTAGCCGCGCTCGAAGCAGTTTAAATTTATGCCGCAATATAAAAATCCCTGGCTACTACAGTCGGGGATTTTTTTTGTATTCAGTTAATTGCACCCGGCCTGCTACTCCACCCACTTTAACCGGCCGTCCACCTCATAGGCTAGCTGCCCCACTTCCAACATCTGGTTGATAACCTCCGAAACGTAGTCGGTATCTTTGGTTTGTAGTTTACCGGCCAGTTCCTGGGGATGCAGGTTAGTTTCTTTTAGAAATGCCGCCATTTGCTGGCGTATACCCTCCCGGATTGACTGCCCCCGTTTAGCTTTCCGCTGTTTCAGGCAATAATCGCAAATACGGCACGCTTGATCCGAAACTTCTCCAAAATAATCCAGCAATAACTGCGTGCGGCATTTTTCAACCGTGCTGCTGTAGCGGATCACGGCTTCCATTTTTTGCTGCGCCTGTTGCCGTAAGGCATTGTATCTTTTAAAATTAATAGGCAAATCGGCCGCGTCGTACCGCTGGGTAGTAAATATTATCTGGGACAGTTCGTGTTGCGGTTCATAAATCAGGAGCCCTAACTGGTGCAAATAAGCCAAGCTTTTCTTCACCGCCTTCGCCGTGGTTTTTAGCTTTTCGGCCAGCGCTTTCTCCGATATTTTCACAAAATTGGTGTACACATTGCCCCCATAGAGCCGCAGCATCATTTTTAACAAAGGATCGTGTTCGGGATTGGCTACCTGAAACTTATATAATTCTTCGTGTTGGGTAGTCAGCAATATTTTGGAAGGCGAGAAATAAGCTTCGTTAAGTTGCAGAAAACCTTCAGACTGGAGCTTCTGAAGGGCATAATGGGTTTCCAGGGCTTTTAATTTGTAGGTTCGGGTAAAATCATCGAGGTTAAAATCAAAAGACTGAAAAGCGCCGCTGCCCACCGCCAACTGGTAATAATTGGCTAGGCATTGATAAACTTTGCGCAACGTTTCTACGGGCGGGTGGGCTTCCGTTACCTTGGTCCGCAGGGTAGCGGCATCGTTCGGTCCGATTAACAAGGTGGCGTAGGCATATTTTTCATCCCGACCGGCCCGGCCGGCTTCCTGGTAGTAGGCTTCCAGACTCACGGGCATATTCAGGTGTACCACCAAACGCACGTTGGGTTTATCAATGCCCATACCAAAGGCGTTGGTAGCTACCATAATGGGGGTTTTATCCTGGAGCCACTCGGTTTGTACCCGGTGGCGCTCGGCGTGCGACAGGCCGGCATGGTAAGCCGCCGCCGGTATTTGGAAGTGTCGCAGTTCGCGTACTATCTCTTCTGTTTGGCGGCGCGTGCCGGCGTACACAATAGCGGAACCTGGCACCCCTTGCAGAATGGCGCGTAACCGGCCGGATTTATCTTCGGTATCGAGGCAGGAATAAGAGAGATTGGCGCGGGCAAAGCTTTTCCTAAATACCTTTGCCTGCCGGAACTGCAATTTCTTCTGGATATCAGCTTTTACTTCGGCCGTAGCGGTAGCAGTAAGGGCAATTATGGGTACAGCCGGTAATATTTCGCGCAATTCGGCAATCTGCAGATACGGTGGCCGAAAATCGTAACCCCACTGCGAAATACAATGGGCTTCGTCTACGGCTATAAGGCTAATATTCATGCGGGTAACCCGCTCCCGGAATATATCGGTAAGTAACCTTTCCGGCGATAAATACAAAAATTTTACATTGCCGTAAACGCAGTTGTCTAAAGCAATATCTATTTCGCGCCGGTGCAGGCCAGCATGTACCGCCACCGCCGGGATCTGCCGCTGCTGCAATTGGGCCACCTGGTCTTTCATGAGGGCTACCAGGGGCGTAATTACGAGGCAAAGGCCTTCTCTGGCCAGGGCCGGCACCTGAAAACAAATAGACTTGCCGCCGCCGGTAGGCAATAAAGCTAACGTATCCTGCCCTGCCAACACCGACTGCACAATGTCTTCCTGCAAGGGCCGGAACGAGTCGTAACCCCAATATTGCTTTAATATTTCTTTTATATCCGACACCTATAACCGCTAACCTGAAAGCAAAGTTAAGCGATGGCCTCCAGATTCAGCTTCTTCCGGAGCGCAAATATTAATTTCACAGCTCACAGGCCGAAGCAGGATTGATTAGTAATCCGGAGGAATAATTTGGTTTGCCGACCCAGATAAAATATTCCGCAACACGCCCCCTATTATCTGTTGTTAATATTTAAGAAGCCGCAAACGCAGGTTAAGTAATATTTTAAAGAACTTTATTTAGATAAATATTCCTTTGATATGGCTATAAAAACAGAAACCCGGCCGCTGACGGACCGGGTTTTGCAGGAGATTATATGTAAGTTTTAATTAAGCGGCAGCTGATTGCTCTTCGCGCTCTTCAATTACTTTTTTCAGCTTCGCGATAGCTTGTATAGCCCGCTCTTCGTCTAATTTATTTATGTTCAGGAGCATTTTTGTTTTCTCCTGCCGGGTAATAACCGGGTTGTTCAGCAAACGAATAATTTCCTCTTTTTGCTTTGCCGAAGCGTATTTTATACCATTAGAAACCGCTGCCTCAGTGGCTACCGGCTGGGCCACTTCATCCGGCACTGCCTGAATGATAGGTTTGGCGGGTGCAATAGCTGGCTGCGTTGTTGATTTCGCTTCCGCTACGTTTCCCGCATAATCCATTTCTTCGGCTGGTGTAGGCTCGTAACCGGCGGCCCGGATAATCCAGGCCAGAATATTCCGGTAAGCTTTACCAATAGCCCGGGTTTGTGCCATCGAAGCAATAGCAAACTCCTGATAGAATTTCTTGCCTTGTTCTTTATTCGAGCAGATGGCAAACCCAGCACCTACAACTTGTTCGGTACGCAGGTTTAATAGGTTAACCTTGGCCTGGTACTTCAGCTCAGTATCGGTACTCACGTTTATCACGTGCTCTACCACCGGCAGAATACCCAAACGAGAACCAGCATATTGCCAGCCTTCCACGTTTACGTACTCTTTGCCCTGTATATTCTGATAAAGCTTGTTCTCTTTTATGAACTTCGCTAAATCAATTGCCAGGTGCATGGTCTCATCAGACTTTGCAATGTCGTAGCTCTCAATTTTGCTCTTTTTTACCAATTTGTTATCCATATTTTCCTGATCCATCTGTTTTCCTCTTATATAAATAGTAAACGCATTCAAATAAAGATAAGTGCAAAATAGCAGCTATTTTTTACAAATTATTA
>JAQBNV010000240.1 GCA_028288395.1 Adhaeribacter sp.
GCCCGAAATAACAGTGGTTTGCTGAAAATCGGCATGGTGGTTATAAAAGATAAGTGGGTTTTGCTGCTTAAACCGGTGGCCGAGAATTTTACTGTGCCAGTTGTACCAGCGCTCGCTCGCCTGGCCCAGTTCATTGGGTACCTGTTTGTTTTTCAGGTAATGATAAATTTCGAAGTGGGGCGTTCCCAGTACCTCGAAATTAAGGTTTTTGTACTGCGCTTTGTTGCGGCCGAAATATTGCCCGAGTGCGGTAGGTGCAGAAATGCCCAGCGCCAACATTAATAAATATAACCTGCGCACCACCAGGATAAAATATCGCTTTTTCATTTCACGAGTAATTTAATTAGTGCCTTAAATTTTACGTTTTTCCGGTATTCTTAGGTTTTTAAAATTTAGGATTATACAAGTATTATATTGCTCAGGGTTCTTTCTGATAAATACTAAGTTCCCTGAAATAAAGGAGGCTAAAACGCTGGCAGGCATTAAAGCCAAACCGGATAATTAGGATTATTATATGGTAGGATAACGCAGGTGCTTTTTGATTATTATATAGTATACAAGCCAAATAATTAAATACGTAACTACTTAATCGCCAGATCCGGTTTACCCGGCCAAGAGCGTCAATCAACCCCTGAAAAAATCAGCAAAGATCAGGCCGGAACAATGTTTGATTAAATAGATTTTACCATTGCCGTTAAGCGCTGGGAATCAACAACGGCGTGGCCACCAATGTCATTGTCAAAATAAATATAAACAGTTTTGCCTTCGGTAGCCCAGCGGCGGGCGGCCGTGGCCCAGCCATTTAAAACTTCGTCGGAATAACGGCCGTCGTATTTGCCAACCGGGCCATGGAGGCGGATGTAAACAAAGTTGGTGGTAAGGATAACCGGCGAGAGGTGCTGCTCCAGGTCGTAGATACAGAATGCCGCATTATATTGCCGTAGTAATTCGTATACCGGCTCCTGGTACCAGGTGTGGTCGCGGAATTCGAAGGTGTATAATAAACCAGGGGGCAGAGCCTGTAAAAATTGCCGGAGACGCGCCACATCGCAGTGCCAGCGGGGCGGCAACTGAAACAGGATGGGCCCCAGTTTTTCTTCGAGGGCGGTTACATTTTGTATAAAATTACTCAAAGACGCCTGCGGGTCTTTCAGCTTTTTCATGTGGGTAATAAAGCGGCTGGCTTTTACTGAGAACACAAAATCCTCGGGTACTGCCTGACGCCAGTTAGCAAAAGTCTCGGGAGTAGGTAAGCGATAAAAAGAATTATTTATTTCAACAGTTTGATAAAAGTTCAGGTAATAAGCCAGGTAATCCTGCTGCTGCATCCCGGCCGGATAAAACAACCCTTTCCAGTGCTTGTAATGCCAGCCCGAAGTTCCGATGTAAATAGCGCTCAACCTTTAATTTTTATCCTGAATAATTTTTAACAACCACCTATGAATAATCACCAACAATCAACCATTAACAATCAGCCATTAAAAAGGATAACCAATGGCTATGTGCAATACCATGTTTTTACGTTCGGGCGGTAAAGTAAAAACGTAGGGGCTTTCCTGAATGGGATCCCTTACCGGAATACCTAAATCAAAACGGAGGACAAAAAACTCTGCATCAATGCGCAAGCCAGCGCCTGTGCCTACTGCCAGCTGACTTAGGGCCTTGCTCATCACAAACTCACCCCCGGGGCGGTCGGCGCTTTTACGGGCCAGCCAAATATTGCCGGCATCTACAAATACAGCACCTTTCAGGTACGGAATAATATCAAAACGGTATTCTACGTTGGTTTCAAATTTTATATCGCCGGTTTGATCAAAGAACCCATTATTTAGGTCGTCCGGCTGGTTGGGATCGGTGGTAACAGAGTATGTGCCCGGACCTACTTCGCGCGGCCGGAAAGCCCGGATGCTGTTGGAACCGCCGATAAAGAATTGCTTCAGGTAGGGCAAGGTGCTGGAATTGTTATACGGAATACCCGCGCCAATAATCATCCGGGTAGCCAGACGGGTGCCGCGGGTTAAATTCTTATAATAACGGCCTTCGAGGGCCAAACGCGAATACTGCGAAAATGGCTGTTTTACAAAGGTGTTCGGGATTTCGGTCTGCCCCTGAATCTTAGATGTAAACAAGCTGAGTAAATTACCCGATAAATCAACGTTGGCATTAAAGAAAAAGTCCTGACGGTGTGCCTGCTGGTTTTGCGTGTTATAAGTAAAATTGTAAATAGACCCGACAATAAATTGTTCTTCAAAACTCCGGCGCAGGTAAAGATTTCGGTTTAACCGTTCCTGAAATTCCGGGCCTACGTTCGTAAGTTGGGCAAACTGCAGATTAACCGGGGTAATTTCGTGGGTAATACGGGATTGCGGGCGCCAGATATAGCCGTATGTAGCATTATAGGCACTCATCTGGTAAAAAGTTACCCGGTTTATATAGTTGTAACCCAGGGTAAATCGGGTTTTAGGTACAAATTCAGAACGCAGGTTATACGTTTTAAACGGCGTCATGAAGCGAGGCACATCCAGTACCGCCTGGGTGCCAAACGAAAAGGAATTAATGCCGCCTTTGGTATCACTGTTTCCGGTATCGGTGCCGCTCCGGTTTTTGTTACCGCCAATCTGAGATTCCTGACTGAGGTTAAAGTTTATTTGTAACTGTTCGGCGCCGCGCATTAAGTTGCGGTGGCGGTAACGGGCATTAAAACCCGGACCGGCAAAGCCGTTGGTTTTGGTAACCATTTCAAATTCCGCCCGCATCGATTGCAAACGCGAAGGCGTTAACCGGATATTAACGTTCAGGGCCTGCGCCAGGCTGTCGCTCTCGCGCAACTGAACATCTACATAGCGGAAAAGGCCTAAACCCATGAGGCGGCTAACGGTAAGGGCGTGGTCGTTGCGGGTATAGAGGCTGTCTTTTTCGAAGAAAACGGCCGGCAGTAAGTGTTTCGCTTTCAGCGATTTTTCGTCGGGATAATAGTGGTAGCCTTGTATCCGCACTGGCGGATTCGAGTAGGCGGTGCTATCCAGTTGTAGGGTATAGTTGGTATAAATCCGGACGTCGCCTAATTTATAAGGTACTAAAGATTTGGCCGGTGCTTCGGGCTTGATAGTGGGGTAAATATTTACGGTATAATTATTCTGGGTGGTATCCACTTTATACAGAATAAGATCCGGATCAAAATAAAAATAGCCTTTGTTTTTCAGGTCGGCGTCGACGCGAACCCGCTCGGCTGTAAACGTGGCCAGGTTATAATTATCGCCCACTTTTAATAAACTGGCTTCCCGCGACGCCGCTAAATCGCGGTAAATTGGGCCAAGGGAGTCGCCGGCAGGATAAATAATGCTACTGATGGTGTAGGGCTTGGCTACCTGTGCGATGTAGGTTACACTTACAGTTTTATCTTTTACGTTTTCTTTATAGCCCACCGTAGAGTTAAAATATCCGGCGTTGTTTAAGCGGTTTACCATTAAAGCGGTAATGTGGCTGTTATTAACCGAATCGTAAAAGACAGGCTCTTCGCCTAAGTTATTTTTGATAAAACTGCGCAGGCCTTTTTTCTTTTTGGGAGTGCCGGCCAGGTTATAAAAAAACAAGCCGGGCCGGATGCCCAGAAAAGAAGTATTGGGTTTGGGCGTAATGGTAGCGGCCAACTCTGCAGATAGTGCGCTTTCGTTCGCTATTTTTTCTTTTGATTCGAGTTTAACGGTGGCGCCCGTATACAGGCGCTTTCCTTCGGGCAACTTGCTGGTGCCGCTGCAACCACTTAAGTAAAAAAGGCAAAAGATACTTAAAACAGACAAAGTCAGTTTTGGGTAAGTAAGCCGGTTGGTTTCTAGGTTAAGGCGTAAGCCGATCATGTTAATACAGATAGATTTAATTCTGGACAAGCGGTTCAATTTCGTTTTTATTTCGGTTGTTGCCTCTTCGGGTTTTTCCCAGATTTTTAAACATATCAGAGAGGTTATCGAAGTTGCGGGTAAAGATGAGCGCCAGCCCGGTTTCCTGTACATCCTGTTCGGTTAGATCTTCGTAAGAATTTTGCTTGAAGCCCCGCACGCGCAGGCGGCCATTAGGCGTAATCAGGTATTCTACCGAAAGATTGCCAGCAAAACCGCTGTTACCACTCTGGGTGCTACGGCCTTCAATTCCTACATCGGTACCTACCCGCACCACCAGCCGGTTGTTCAGGAATTCCTTGTTCAGGGCTACGTTTAAATCGGTGCGGTTTTGGGCCGAGCCGGAAGAATAATCTTCATAAGAATTCAGCCCTAATTCCAGACCCAGGCCACCCAAATATTGGCCGGTAAGTTTATTTAACTGGTCGCTGAGTAAAGCACTTACACTGGAGCGGGCCGTAGAAGCCAGCGAGCCACCACCCGACGATTGCAATGGATCAGTACCCATAAACCGGCCCAATACAATCAGCGAAAAGGCCTGGCGGTTTATTTCGGAAGGATCCTGCCGGATTTGTTGTAACCGTTGATAAGCCGTTCTTCCTGCATCAGTACCCTGCTCCGTCTCCGGCAAGGTCACGTCGAATGTAATATCGGGCTTCAGCATATCGCCTTTTAGATTGATAATTACTTCAAAAGGTAGTTGTGTGCGCGACCTGTTACGCGCATCCTCATCAGCAAGCTGTGCTTCTATTAGTTCGGTAGGCGCAGTTTTTACGTTGTATATCGCCCGGATATCCAAATCGGCTACGAGCGGGTCACCGGCCCAGGTAATGCTGCTGCCGCGGGCAATATTAAACTCCCGTTGAGCCAGGCCGTAAAAGTTAAGCTGGTATTTACCGCTGGATACGACGTAGCGGCCGCTCAGGTTAATATTGCCATCGTCGTCCATGCCGGTATTCAGCTGGCCCCGACCCCTGATTTCGATAAAATCACCGGTAGCTTCGTCCATAATTACGGTAAACGGAATATCATCCGATACATCAATAACGGCACTAATATTATAACCCAGCAGCCCGGTTTGGGTTAAGGTATCGCGTTTTTGCAGTTCGGCGAGGCGGGCAGCCAGCGTATCGCTCATGTCTACAAACTGCGTTATGCCTTCGTGCTCTACCATCCCGGCAGCCGTGGCGGGGATTACCATGGTCATGGCCGAGCCTTGGAGTACTTTTATCTGGCCGGTAATATCCGGCTGATTTTCTTCGCCGGCAATTTTAGCGCTGGTATCGAGGATCAGTTTTCCGTAATAAAGCGGGTTATCTTCGGCTGTAGAATTCATGACCACAAAGTTGTTGGTGGTTACATCCAGCGCGAAGCGATAATTCAGGTAATCACGGGTAAAGACGGTGCCGTTTACCACCGCTTTGTTATTCACCGAATCGAGGAGCGTGAAGTTGGAGAAATTAAGGCCACGATCGTCAAATGTCATAGTCTCGTTTGTCAGGCGGAACGGTGCGCCCAGCATGGTAGGCACAAAGGAGGCGTTAACAAAGGTGGCCTGCCCCCGAATATTGGGTAGGGCCAGGCTGCCGGTAATATTTAAGCGGCCAACCAAGGAGCCGGATAAATCTTCTAGCTGGCCCATGGTAAACCCCTGGAAAGCGGCCAGGTTAATATTATTGATGTCGGCGGTGAGATTTAAGGCATTATCGGTGGTTTGGGCCACGTAATAGCCATTAACCGAAATATTGTTGCCGTTGCCATTTAGAGTAGCCAATACATTGTAGCGGTCGCCGGGAGCCGTACTGGCCTGCAAACCAATATCGCCAATCAGGTTTTTCTGGTAGGCAAAGTTCCGGACCGTTAAATCAGACGTAAAGCCCAGTTTGGTGGCAATATTTTGCAGCGTAATATTGCCGTTTATCGAGCCATTTATCAGGCTGTCGTTGCGTTCGATAGCCCGCGAAATATTGGCCAGATCAAAATTGCCGAAGGTTATTTGCAGCGGCGCATTAGTGCGGCTGTTACCCAAACTGTTAATGGCAATAGAACTGCCGCCTTGCTCCAGCCGGATATTATTCGCGTAGATAGAGCCAGTGTTGTAATATTGCAGGTAATTATCGGGGGTAACGTTCCAGGGCTCGCCGTTAAATATTACATCGCCGGGGGTAAAACGGAACTGGTAAGCGTTTTGCAACGAATTTAACATGCCGCCCAAAGCAAAGCGCTCTTTGCCGTTATCTTCCGAAATGCCTACCCGCAGCTTTAAATTATCGTCCTGGGCGTAGCCGCCTAATTTCAGGTTCTTCACCAGCATGGTAGTGTCCGAAAGTTCGTTTAGGGTTACGGCATAATCCAGCTTGTTCGCATCGCCGTTCAGGCGCATTTGCAGGCTATCGAGGTTATACGTGGTATAAACAATCCGGGGGAAATACCCATTTACCTGCAGGTTTTGGTTTGCCTGGGTATAAGCGCCTGTAACAACGCCCGGTCCGAATTTTTTCAGTTCCGGTACCAGGCCGGTGGTTAATAAATCGGTGCGCCGGAAGCGGAAATCGAAATTAAAATCAGCCAGGTTAATATCGGTCGGGAAAGGCTCATTCTGAATATTAAAGTAAGAATCTATCTTTTTAGAAAGAGCTACAGCTAAATCTTCGGCGCTGTTGTCGCCCCGGAAGAACCCATTCAGAATATCCGACCGCAGGGTAATATCGGTGCGGCCCACCCGGTTAGCCAACTGCACAAACAAAGAATCAAGCCGGTAGGTTTTCGGGCCCTGGCGCATGGTCAGTTGCCCGGCATCGATGGTGCCATTGAGGGTATTCAGCGATGCACCGCGCATATCGGCCACTACTTTGCCCTGCAACCGCAGGGGCTCGTTATAGAAATTTAGCGCCTGCAGGTTGGCTTCGTCGAGGTTAAGGGTGAAATCATAGCTCGGTTCGGCGTTGCGCATATTAACCGCGCCATTAAAATTCAGCGCCAGGTTGCTGTCTTTCATGTTAACCGTGCCGTTGAACAGGTTGCGGTTGGCGGTTCCTTTAATGGAAATATTATTATAAGTGTAGTTATTATATCTTACGGCCTGCACATTGGCATCAATATCGGCCCGCATGGTTTCGGGCGTGAGGCCGGAGCCGTTTACGCGAGCATCGGCGGTGAGGGTGCCCATGGTGGTATCCATCATTATTTTACCCAGATTTAACCCATTCAGGCTTACCGTACCGTTGTAGCGTTCGCCGGGCTGCATCCGGATATTGGCTTTGGCATTACCAAACGACGTGGTGACAGCGGTATTAGTGGTAAAGTTTTCCATAGAACCGGTAAACGTGCCGGTCAGGGCCATACGGTCGGGCAACTGAATGGTGGGTGGTATTAAATCATCGGGCAATAAATTTTTGATATCGGCCCGCGTAGTTGAAAAGTTCTGGATCCGCAGGTTGGCGTACAGGTTGGCGGGGTTGGCCAGGTTGCGGATGGTGCCGCTGGCCTGCAGATTAGTGCCCGGCGAAGCGGTAACGCGTACGTTCTGTAGTTCCAGGTTTTGCATGCCCCCGGTAATGCCGCCGCTGGCGGTTATGCGCTCCGGAATGCGGTATCCGGGTGGCAGGGAGCCGGGCGGCAGAAAGGCCATCACATCGGCCCGGGCCACTGTAAAGCGGTTTATATCCAGATTTAAGCGGGTTTTATCTACGTCGGGCAAGCCGGTAATGGTGCCGCTCACGTTCATGGCCGTGCCATTTAAGCCGGCGGCCTGCAGGCGCTCTATCCGCAGGTTATCCACCCGGCCGGTTACGCTGCCATCGAGATAAAGGGGTTTGTTCAGGATGCTCCGGAACGAAGGGTTATCGGCTAAGGTTGGCTGGAAATAAATTAAATCGCGGAAGCCGATTTTGGTGTTATCCATGTCGGCGTTGATGGTTAGCCGGTTAATATTATCCGCTATGGTTTCCAGCGAAGGATAGCCAATGGCCAGGTGCCGCCGGATGATGCTTTCGCCGGTTTCGAGGTTCAGGTTAGCCAGTTCGGCCTGGGTAGAATCCACGGAAATATCGGCCTTAAAATTCTTTACCTGGAATCCGCTCTTTTCTTTCAGGCTCATCTTGTTCAGGTCGGCGGCCATGCGGCTGGCGCTGTAATAAATATTATCGGCATTCAGGTTTATATCCGAAAAATCGAGGTGGTTAAAATCCATACCCTGTTTTTGCTCGGGCGTGTTGAAGTTACCAAAAGCTACCTTTAGTCCGGATACATCCAGGTTCTTCAGGCTCATTACCCAGTTAACAGGTGTGCCTTCGGTTTTTTCAACGGATTCGTCGAGGTTCTTCGCGGTCCGGGCCGGGTTAATGGCCAGCGAATCGCCGGGTGCAGATTTATCCTGGTAATAAGCGGCGGCGCTGTTGCGGAGCGTAAACGAATTCAGGTCTATCCGGGCGTTGGGAATATCTATGTTGCCGGGTTCGAGTTCGGTGAGGCCAATATTTAACAGGATGCGGTGCAGGTCAAACGTATTGTGGTAATTTAATTTAATATTTTCCAGCGACACTTTTCCCAGGCCAAATTGCATGGTTAGTGGTTTGGCTTCGGTAGTATCAGGTGGGGCGGCTTTGGTCTGAACAATATTGGCGTAGCTGTTTTTCAGGGTAATGTCGTTCAGGCGGTATATTTCCTTCTCGGGGTTCAGTTCGTCCATACTGGCCGTCAGGCTGCCAATGCGGGTCCGGATGTTGTTGCCGTAAATCTGGTCCGTCATGGTCAGGAAAATATTCTCCAGCGCAATATTGCCCAGCTTGTAAGTAAAAGGCGTGGCGGTGGTATCGACTGGCTGCGCCGTGGCCGTATCGGTGGCAAAGGCGTTCAGCACGAAATCGTAATTGGTGGTGCTGTCGGGCATAAAAGTTTTAACGTGCGCCGTGGCATTGCGCAGCGTAACGGAACTGATGTTAATTTCGCTGTTAAGGAGCGAAAAGAAATTCATGTCTAAGCCCAGGCGGCCGGCATACAACAGGGTATCTTTTTGCTGATCTTCGAGGTAAAAATCTTCCAGCACAAAGCTGTTCCGGAAATCGGTTTTTACCCGCCCAATCCGGACTTCCGTTTTTAATTTATTTGATAACCAGGCTGTGCCTTTGTCGGCGAGAAAATTCTGGGTAGCTGTAAATTGCAACGCAATAATTAGCAGCAAAACCAAAAGCAAGGGGATCCCAATAATCCATAGCAGGACTTTCAGAACGGTACGACCCGTTGATTTTTTAGCAGGAGTTGGATTTGTTGTCAAGGATGTAAGTAAATTCGCTTCTGGATTGTAGTACGTTAGAATAAGGTTAAAGTGAACAATACGGGAAGTAAAATTTTGTATTTAATTTATAATAATATAGTATTTTATGTAAAAGAGCCGGCTAGCAGCCGGCTCTTCCCAAATTATTAAATATAGCTTCTGTACCAGATATGCCTGGATTGTTATTTTGCCTGATCGCGATAAACTTTTAATAGACGGTTGGCCGCTTTAAGTTCGCTCTTCTTCGCATCCAGGAGGTCTTTTTCCCGCTTATACAATTGCTCGGCTTCATCGGTGCGGCGTTTCTGGCTATCTACTTCCTGTTCCAGGTAGGTAACCTGCTGCTGCTGCGCAATAACATTGGGGTCGTTGGTGGCCGCACCGCCACCGCCCGATAGGGCCGAACAGCTTAATACCATTGGTGAAAATAAGATAAGGAAACTTCTGATGAATATTTTGCCGGAGAATATATTTAGAATCATGTAGTTACGTGTTTTAAATTACTTTATTTAATATTATTTACGGCCTGAACCGAATATTGGTTTAAAATAGCGGGCATTGAGCCAGGCGGTTGGCCCCGAAGAATGGCTTTTTATCGGAAGAGAATAAAGTATATTCTTTTAGCTCCGCCGAAGCTCCGGGACATTTAAAACAAAGCCAGTTAGATAACTGGCTTTGTTTTAAATGTTTTCTTTATTATTT
>JAQBNV010000272.1 GCA_028288395.1 Adhaeribacter sp.
CCCCGCAGTTCATTTATGAATTCCTCGGCGTTGTTTACCGGTTCGTACGGAAATACATCTACCGCAGCGCCTTTTATTTTGCCGGATTTTATATGTTGGACCAGGCTCGGGATTTCTACAATGTGGCCACGACTCAGGTTCAGGAAGATGGCGCCGTCTTTCATGGCTTCAAATTCAGCGGGGCCAAACATGTTTTTATTGCTGGCGCGTCCGTCTACGTGCAGGGTTATAAAATCGGCCAGGTTTAACAATTCTTTTAAAGACTGGCATTTCCGGGCATTACCCAGCTGCAATTTTTCAACCACGTCGTAATAATACACCTCCATGCCCAGCGCTTCAGCGATCACGGATAATTGCGAGCCAATATTGCCGTAACCCACAATACCCAGCTTTTTACCCCTTACTTCAAAACTGCCGGCTGCCGATTTATCCCAAATACCCTGGTGCATTTTTTCGCTTTTCGGGAAAATATTCCGGGCCAGCATAATAATCTGGCCAATGGCCAGCTCAACCACGCTGCGGGTATTGCTGTATGGCGCATTAAATACGGAAATACCGGCCTGCACACAAGTATTCAGATCTATCTGGTTCGTGCCAATGCAGAAGGCCCCGACGCTCATTAATTTATTCGCGTTGGCCAGCACCCGTTTCGTTACCTGCGTTTTAGAACGAATCCCCAGAATAGAGACATTTCTTATTCGCTCACACAATTCATCTTCGTTTAGGGCACCAGGCATAATTTCAACCTGGTACCCTTCGTGCTTAAACAACTCTACGGCTTTGGGATGAATATTTTCCAGAAGCAATACGCTAATGCGGTTTTTGGGGTAAGAAATGGCCATGGGTAATTTGTTCTGGTATAAAAATTCATCTAAGCTGGGCGCAATGTGTTCGGCTTTGGCCACTACATTGTCCCGGGTAATATTTTCGGTAAAGGCGTAAAATTTATTCGCCAGGCCCGCTTCTTTAATTTCGTAATCGGTGTAGCCATCGCCCAGCACGTATACATCGCCTTGCAGGGCGAGATTTTCGAGTAGTTTTATTTTGCCTTTATCCAGGGACAAAACGTTGTTCTGGTCAAAGCCGGTAATATTGCCCTGCTCGTCGTACTCAAAAGTATTCGCGTATATATTTTCTTCTTTAATGCCGTATTGCGTAACAATGGGGATAATAAATTCTTTAAACCCGCTGGAGACAATAAAAATCTGATCGGCGTATTGATTAAAAAATTCGGGATTGCGCTTAATAGATTCTGATACTTTGGTGTTTAGCCGGGAAATAAGCGGGGCTAGATGTTTCTTATGCGCTTTTAATAAGGCCAGGCGTTTGGTCAGTCCTTCGGTAAAGGAGCTCTTGCCTTCCATGGCACTGTTGGTCAGGTCTTTAATTTCCTGCAGTATCTGATCTTTATTTTCGTGGTCGTGTAAAGAGATTTCGCATAGTTCATCCAATGCTTCCACCTGGGTAAAGGTACTATCAAAGTCGATAATAAAATATTTGTCTTTGCTCATAAATAAAGATTCCGGGGTACTATGGAGCCGCTAAGTTCTGTATTTTTTATAATTTATCTAAACATCAGGAAAATTTATTCAAATTTTTAATCTGATTTTCCTTAAAACCTGAGGAAGTGTAGGATACGTAAACTTTTGCAAGCGCTTTAACGCAAAAATCCCGGCCGTTAGGCCAGGATTGCGGAGAGAAAAAAGAAAAGACGCAGCCGTTTAGATGGTAACCATTTGAGCGTCTTTTATTTTCTGGTAAAACTGTTCGTATAACGGTACTATTTTACTTGTTTCGAAATCTTTGGCCCGTGCCAAGGCATTGGCTTTAAATTGCGGCAGATGGGCATCATCGAGCACGTGAAGGGCATTTTTAACCATGTCTTTCACGTCGCCGATAGGGCTTACAAAGCCCGTAACGCCATGAATATTAAGCTCTGGTATACCGCCTGCATCCGAAGAAATAACCGGCACCTGGCAGGCCATAGCCTCCAGTGCAGCCAACCCGAAACTTTCCTTTTCAGAAGGCATCAAAAACAAATCGGCTACCGATAATACTTCTTCTACGGCTTCGAGTTTACCTAAAAACCGCACATCGTTGCAAACATTTAATTTCCGGCAAAGCTTTTCTGCTTTATTCCGTTCGGGGCCATCACCTACCATTAGCAATTTGCAGGGCATCTCTTTCCGCACGTTATAAAATATTTTAATCACATCCTGCACCCTTTTTACACTCCGGAAATTGGAGGTATGCACCAGCAGCTTTTCGCCGAAAGGGCTGATAGCGGTCCGGAAATGTTCTTTTCGCTGCCGCTGAAACCGGTCCATGTTAATAAAGTTAGGAATGACTTCAATCTCTTTTTCGATCCGGAAGTGGTTATATGTCTCGGTCCGGAGATCGGCCGAAACGGCGGTAACACCATCGGACTGGTTTATGCTGAAAGTTACCACGGGTTCAAAAGAAGGATCTTTACCTACCAGGGTAATATCGGTACCGTGCAGGGTGGTAATTACCGGAATCTGAATGCTTTTGGTTTTTAATATCTGCTTGGCCATAAACGCGGCTGAAGCGTGTGGAATAGCATAGTGCACGTGCAGAATATCGAGCTTTTCGAATTGTACGATATCTACCATTTTGCTCGCCAGGGCCAGTTCGTAAGGGTCGTACTGAAAAAGGGGGTAGGACGGAACGATAACTTCGTGGTAAAACAGGTTTTCGTTAAAAAAATCTAAACGGGCCGGCTGGCTGTATGTAATAAAATGTACCCGGTGGCCTTTTAAAGCTAGTTCTTTGCCCAGTTCAGTAGCTACTACGCCACTGCCGCCAAAAGTAGGGTAACAAACAATACCTATATTCATGCAATAAGGAAGTCTTTATAAATGGATGGTTTGTACGTCTTTTTTTAAACAGGAGTAATGGTGGTCAGGTTTAAATATTACCTTAACAAAGTAAACTAATTGTTTTATAAAAGTAATATTTTAGCAGAGAAACCTGGCAGGCAAGTTCCGGTAAAAGATGTTTGCTGTACCGTTTTTCTTTACTTAACCTGCTCGGGGTTTGCTAAAGTAATACGGGAATTTTTGTTTCGGGTATATCCCTGCTCCGGCTGCATCCGGATAAATCAAGGGCCACAAATAATATTTACCTAGAACCAACCGAAAAACAAATTGTTTTTTCCTGAACGATTATTTTTATTACTGGTGGTGGCAGCTCCTAGGTCTTGGGCAGGAGAGCGTTATAGATAACATCGTGGATGCGGGTCCGGATATTGTAACTGGTTAATTTATTATTCACCGCGTCGGGGTTTACCCGGTTCGACAGAAAAATATATACCAGTTTGGTTTCGGGATCAACCCAGGCGCAGGTACCGGTAAAGCCCGTATGGCCGTAGGTAGACAGTGAAGCCAGGGTAGAAGTAGCGCCTACTCCGTCGGGCGCCGCCATATCCCAGCCCAATCCCCGACGATTGCCTTTAAATGGGCGTTGGGCAAATTCGTTTACCACATCATTGTTAAAGTAACGGTGGCCGCCGTACGAACCTTTTTGTAAGTTCATCTGCAACAGCGCGGCTAAATCCAAGGCATTGGAAAATAAACCGGCGTGACCGGCCACACCTCCCAGCATGGCCGCTCCCTGGTCGTGTACCGTGCCCCAAACCAGGCTCTTCCGGAAATAGGTGTCGTTCTCGGTGGGAGCAATCTGCTCTTTGTTAAACCGGGTTAAGGGTTTATACCCCAGCGTAGTTAAACCCATGGGCGCGTAAAAATTCTGATCCATAAAGTCGCTGAGATTCTGATTCAGGAGTTTTTCGGCTACCCGGCGTAGAATAAAAAAGGTCAGGTCGCTGTATTTAAATTCGTAGGTGCCGCCTTTAGGTTTACTTAAAAGTGGCGAATCCAGAATCCATTTCCACATGGTATCCTCCATGTCTTTGGCCGAATACATACCCGGCA
>JAQBNV010000280.1 GCA_028288395.1 Adhaeribacter sp.
CGCCAATAGAGGCCGAAACCCAGGTAAAGAACTTAGCTATACTTTGGCTATCGGCAGTATCCAGGCTTACCACATTCTCAGTAATCTGTTTTAACAGGTTAGAATCGGCGGCACTGCCGGCAGCACAAGCTACTGTAAAAGCGGTTTTTCGCTTTTTAAATTCTTCCAAACCAATCTGCCAGTCGTCGGTGGGGATACCATCCGTCATGATAAAAACCAGCGGTTTCCAGTCGCCTTTTTGTTCGGCAGTGGTTTTGGCTACTTCATTATCGATACAGGTAGATACTAGTTTCAAGGCCTCCCCCAAACTGGTGGTGCCGGTAGCTTTAATATCTACCATCTGAAAAGAGGCCAAATCGGTTAAAGGTACCGCCTGCTTGGCCACACTATCAAAGGTGATAATGCTGATAAAAGCCGTTTCAATGGCCTGTGGATTTTGCCGCAAAGAACTGATCATTACTTGAACCCCATTTTTTACTGCTTCAATTGGTTCACCGGTCATGGAGCCGGAAGTATCTAATAATAAATAGACGGGTAGTCTTCTCATATATTTTTAATATTAAATTTATAATAAAATAAATGCTACTAGGTAGTTTTTTTTGGGCTATCCGGTACGAATAACCTCTTTGGTGATAAAAGATTACATACAACTTCTGCCGGTTGAACGGAAGAATAAATTATCTTAAAGTATAGTAATTATTAATTGTATTGGACCAAAAACGCAAAACAGAAGCGGCAGGGAAGTGGTATTGGTGAATAAATTTAATCTCTGCTGCACATGCTTTTCAAGTCTTTCTTTAGCCATTATGATATAACATTGCGCCAACGGCGGTACATTTTTTCTTCAGACCATCACTAAAACGTTTTATTTTTTGAGCATTAAGCCTTCTTTACGGAGCTATTCTTTCAAAGTTTTCACCTGATTTTAGGTTTGCCTAACGGCGGTATTTTAAATCAGGTAATATTATTATAAGGTAGCAAGCTAATTTTTACGCCTGCTTCTAAGGAGTTTTGGAGCTACGAAGCCGTATTTTCAGGCTTTATAAGTGGCGCCAGATCTGCTGGTGAAGCATCTTCTTCCGGTTTAGCCTTATAAAGAGTATGTTCGTTTGGCTTCCGTTTTTGGGAAATCCCGGCTCCTTCGACCCATTTAAATTTGACCACTTTAGAATAGCTAATGTTATTATAGGAAAAGAAAGCACAGCTGCCCGTTGGCTTGAGGTTCACTGCTGGCCTGATTTGGAGACATGATCAGATATATAGACCATGTCTTAACTTATCGGAAATAAAAATAAAAAACCACACCCAAACCCCTCCTGGAAAGCCAGCTTTCTGGGAAAAAGGAGGGGAGTTCAGCCGTCGGATCAGCACCTGCTTTTCCAGGAAGTTTTCGCAGTCTATAACCTATTTCGCCACATCCTGCTGGAGTAAATAAGCCAAAGCCGTTTGCCGCGTAGCGGTATTTTGCTTGTTTACGGCCATAGCCAAGGCTTTCCTGGTTCCAAGAAATACCACTAACTGCTTGGCTCTGGTGATACCGGTATAAACTAGATTGCGGAATAACATGCCAAAGTGCTGCGTTACCAGCGGAATAATAATGGTTTGGAACTCACTGCCCTGAGACTTATGAATGGTAATGGCATAGGCCAAATCCAGTTCCAGCAAGTGCTCCTTTTCGTACCGGACTTCTTTTACTTCCTGGCCCGCCTTGAAATTTACCCAAAGGGCCAACTCTTCATTATCTACCCTGTTTATCGTACCAATATCGCCGTTGAATACATTTAAATCGTAGTTGTTGCGCTTCTGAATAACCCGGTCCCCCTCCCGGAAAATTCTACCGCCTATTACTAGTTGTGCTTTTCCTTCTCCGGCAGGATTAATCTTGTCCTGAATTACTTTGTTCAGGTTGGTAGTTCCCAAACTACCCTTGGTCATGGGAGAAAGAATTTGAATTTCCGTTTCTTTGCCATAATACTTCGGGATAATAGATTCGTACAGCTTTTCTAGCATGCCTACGGCTGAAAGGCCATAATGCAAAGAAGACCAGGGATGAACCCCTTTCAGCACTTCTTTTAACTCTTCAATATGGCTGCGGGCTTGCAGCAAAGATTCTATATCAACATGGCTGAACTTGGCCGGTATGGCTAAATTGTTACCCTGTATATAGAGATCCTGGCCATAACGCTCCGGCGGCTCTTCCAACAGGTTGTATTCTTTCACTACCAGGTTAGGTAATTCTCCGGTCATTTTCTTTACTTTGCAAATAAACTTAAGCTGCTCGCTGGTGGCTTCTTCCGAATCAATAAACAGGCAATCTTTTTTATCCTGCCAGATTAATGGTTTATTAAAAGGAGATTCTATCCGGGGTACTTCTCCCTTGTTTATTTGGTGTGCATAAGAAATTATTAAAGACTCCTGGGCCTGCCGGAAAACTTTCGTCAGCCGCATACAAGGCACCACGCCGGAAGTTATCATATCTTTTAATACATTGCCGGCTCCCACCGCCGGCAATTGGTCGGCATCGCCTATCAGCACAACCTGGCAATCCGCCGGCACTGCCCGCAGCAAGGCAGCTGCCAAGTGTACATCCAGCATTGAGCATTCATCCACAATCAGAATATCCGTCTGTAAAGGGTCTACATCGTTGCGCTTAAACCCACCTTTGGCAGGATCCCACTCCAGCAGCCGGTGAATGGTTTTGGCTTCCAGGCCAATGACCTCGCTCATACGCTGGGCCGCCCGGCCGGTAGGTGCCGCCAGCATTACTTTTTTACTCATAAACTGCAGTACCCCTACCAGGGCCCGGGTGGTTGTGGTTTTACCACAACCCGGACCGCCCGTGAGTATAGAAAGGCGCTTGGTAGCTATTTGCAGCACACTTTCTTTTTGTTCTTCACTTAGCATAATCTGATTTACCTGGCAGAATACTTCTAAATCCTGTAGCAGATGCGCTTGGTTTACCTTAATGGGAACTACGGTTAACTTTTTGACTCTGGTAGCGATATATTGCTCATCAAAGTATAAAGAGTGCGCATAAAAACACTTCTGCACCATCCCTTGCTCATCCGGCAGGAGCCTGATTTTAAGCTCTTCTTTTTCCTCCATTTGCTGGAGAATGGCCTCTATGGCGGGAATATTCTGTAAGGCTAACAACTCCGCTACTGCCTCGATTATCTGCTGTTGGGTTAAGTAGCAATGTCCTTCTTCCCGGGCATTCTGCAGCACGTGTTCAATTCCGGCCTGGATGCGTTGCGGAGAATCCGGCGCCAGGCCCAGGCTTTGGGCTACTTTATCTGCGGAGAAAAAACCAATGCCGTAAATATCGGCGGCTAAGCGGTAAGGATTGGTGGTAACTACCTCTATTGCATCATTACCATAGGTTTTATAAATTTTAACGGCAAACAAAGTGGAAATATGGTGGTCCTGTAAAAACAACATTACATTCCTGATTTCCTGGTGCTCTATCCAGGCTTTGCTAATCATCTCCAGCTTGAGCCGGGCAATGCCTTCTACTTCGGTAAGCTTTTCGATGCTGCTTTCAAAAACATCCATTGTTTTATCGCCAAAATGCCGGACAATCCTTTTGGCCGTAACCGGACCAACCCCTTTTATCAAACCAGAACCCAGGTATTTTTCCAGGGCATGAGCGGTAGCCGGCTTCCTTTCAATAACTTTCGAAGCTTTAAACTGCAAGCCGTAGCTCGGATGGTTGGCCCACTCCCCGTAAAAATCCATGGTAGCTCCGGCAAACACTTTGGACTGGTGAACTACTACGGTGAGTTCCTCATTTGGCTTCTGAAAGCTATTTACCTTCAGCACGGTATAGCCGGTTTCCACACTATGGAAGGTAACCCGTTTCACGATACCCGATAGTTTCTCTAACTCCGCAGAAGTTTGTTTATCGAAGGCCGGCATAGAAGAAGAAAGTTAAACCCAAAGATATACTTACTAAAACAGAACAGATAAAAACTATGGTTTCTTTTCCGGCTAATTCCAAAATAGCTGTTTTTTAATCCTGAAGTTTTAGGCCTAACATGAGGATAAAAAGCGCACCACTCCGTCATACTATATAAAATTCATGATAATGGGTTGAGTTATGCATTGGAAGTCCTTTCACTTCACTCGCTGTAAATGATTATTTTGTTAATATAGCTACGTTATGATTATTATATTAGCCCCGTAAAATAATCCAAAGCCGGATGACCACCACCTACTATTTATTCTTTCTCTTAATTGCCAGTATTCTCTTTATCATTTGGGTTACAGCCTACAAGAAAGTAAATGCATTTTTTGCTTTACTGGTGGCCGCTTTAGGTGTTGGTTTGTTCAGCGGGTTACCATTGGCAGAAATAGTAGCGGTGCTTAAAACTGGTTTTGGCCATACCATGGAGAAAATTGGACTGCTGATTATACTCGGTACTACTTTAGGGGTAATACTGGAAAAAACGGGCGCTACCATGAGCATGGCTAATGCCATTTTAAGAAGGGTAAAAGAAGAAAATGCCCCCATGGCTATTGCCTTAACCGGCTTTATCATAGGTATTCCTATTTTTTGTGATAGCGGCTTTATTATCTTAAGCGGTTTAAACCATTCCTTAGTGAAAAAAGCGCATCATAAGATGCCGGTGATGGCGGCCGCTTTAGCTACTTCTTTATATGCTGTACACTGCCTGATGCCGCCCCATCCGGGAATAACAGCTGCCGTGGGAACTGCCGGTGGAGATTTAGGAATGGTGATGCTCTGGGGGCTTGTATTGGCTATACCCGCTACCCTGGTCGGGTACTTATGGAGTGTTTGGCGGGGTGGCAAAGTGACCCATGAGTATTTAGAGCCAGAAGTTGTTCAGGTAGAGGTAAAACACCTGCCTGCTGCCACCCTTTCTTTCTTGCCGGTTATTCTCCCTATTGTTTTGATTGCTGTTAAATCAATAATGATGCTTTATCAGACCCAGCCAGCCATAAACAAAAGTGTATTTCTCCAACTTATTTCTTTTGCCGGAGAACCAGTAGTGGCTTTAGCCATTGGAATTGTTTTTTCCTTCACCCTTATTCAAAAGGAGTATAAAAAGGAATTATCTCATTGGCTTTCTGACGGGGTAGATAAAGCCGGAATGATACTGGCTATTATAGCCGCCGGGGGTATGTTTGGGGAGATGCTGCAGGCTACTGGAATGGGTAAAAATTTGGGGGAAATGCTAAGTGGATTATCGCTGGGTATATTTTTTCCTTTTTTAATCGCTGCCATTATTAAAACAGCGCAGGGTTCTTCTACCGTAGCAGTTATTA
>JAQBNV010000284.1 GCA_028288395.1 Adhaeribacter sp.
ATCCGCGGTTTTATGCTTCTATCCTTTATAATGGGGCAACCTGGCGAAACAGACCTGCCGATGCGGCGGCCACCGAGCCGAACGGCATTATTCAAACGGGCAGTAAAGAGGTTTGGAATGCGGCCACTAACAAAGTAGAGGTAGTGTGGGGCGTAGATACCCGTTTCAGTCCCATCGAAAACTGGAATGCCTCTACCACCGGTTATTATACCCGTAAGTTTTTAGATAAAAACGTAGACGGGCAATTTTTTCGGGGTGAACAACCTTGGATTATGTTCCGGTATGTCGAAATACTATTAAATTATGCGGAAGCTTGTATCAGGCTAGGGGAAGAACCAGAAGCGCGCACTTATATAAATAAGGTGCGAACCAGGGTTGGTATGCCAGCCGTTACCAAATCAATTATACCCAATCGCCTAAAATTACTTCCATTGAAAAACCCGGCAGGTTTTAAAAACCTGCCGGGTTTAATTAAGCTATTACTTTAATGGCTGCACGTATAGAAGATAATCTAAACTATTTGGTATAACCTGTTTCCTGACAGGAAGCAAGTATTTATTCAGAAAAGGAATTTTATTAATACAAACTGCTAATGCTGCCTTCCTTTATACCCGTGCTACACGCGGCTGCCGTTTGCTGTTGATGCCTTAAAGGTGTTTGGGTTTTATACTTCTGCCTTTTTTCCGACAAATACTTTGGTCAACGTTTCGGGTATTAAATATTGCTGCGCCAACCGGGCTAAACGATCCGAATCTACCGTCGAAATATGGTTCAGGTAGTCGGAGTAATAATCGGTAGGCAGCTTATGTAATACCAACGTCTTGTATTTGTCTACCTGGTCGAAGATATTATTAGAATCGTTTATAAACTTACCGATGGTATAATTCCGTACAGACTCTAATTCGTCGGCTGATACCAGCCCGTTGTGGAGGAGGTCTATTTCTTTCAGAATTTCTTCTTCGGTTCGGGTAGCGTTCTGGTAATTTACATCGGTGCCAATGTAAAATAAGGTAGCGTGTTCTTTGGTAGATACCGTAGAAAATATGCCATAAGTAAAGCCTTTGTCTTCCCGGATATTTTTCATGAGCCGGGAGCCAAAATAACCACCCAATATTTTATTCAGTAATAATAGCTCCGAGAAATCGCCTGCCTCCATTAATGGCCAGAGGCTGCCCATGCGCACAGTTGTTTGCAGTTGGTCTTCCCGGTGAATAAAATGACGTTGCGGGGTATAATCCAGCGGATGGGCGGCTTCGGGTAATGGCTGCGGATCCACCGAAACCTCATTCAGAAGGGCTAGCAACGCATCCTTGGTTTCCGGGGTAATCGCACCGGAGAAAAATACTTCGCTTTCGGCGATCGAGAAATTGCTACGGAAATATTCCTGAATCTGCGGCAAGGTAATATTTTGAATAACCGCTTCGTCCAGGCCAGCTACGTACGGATGCGTGGTGCCGAAAATACTTTCGGTCATCAGTTTCGTAGCCAGGTAGGTATTTTTCTGCTTTTCAATCGAAATATTCTGAACCGTTCTTTTCTTTAAAAGATCAAATTCATTTTCCGGAAAAGTAGGTACGGTAATAATTTCCCGCAGCAAAGGCAGAAGCATTATCAGGTGCTTCGATAAGCAATAGAGGGTAAGCGTAGCACGGTCGTAGCCCTGGTTACATTCCAGCGATGCGCCGTAATAGGCCACCATATCGGCAATTTGTTTGGCGGTATAGTGCCGGGTGCCTTCCAGCAGCAACTTAGCAGTTAGGAAAGAAAGCCCCGGGGCCGGTTCAAACCATTTGCCGGCTTTAAAAACCAGTTCGAGCTTTAAAACCGGTTGGTTGAAATTATATAAACAATGCAGCCTTGCCCCATGGGGCAAGGCTGTAATTTCGGCAACCGGTAATTGTATAGATGATATTTTCTGTATCGCAGGGGCGACGGTTCGGTCCAGCATATTTAAGTTTAATCCCGATTATTCTTCTTCTTTATCAATATTTAAAACCAGCGTAAAGCGTACGGTATTCGCCAGCGGGTTGTTACGGGAGTTGGGTACCAGGTAAGCTACGTCAATGCCAAATTTCTGGTAACGCATGCCTAATCCCATACTCAGGTAATGGCGGTCGCCTTTGGTCGGACTCTCGTAAAAATAGCCGGCCCGGGCCGCAAAAACATCGTTATACCAATATTCCAGTCCCGTTGAAAGCGAAACTTCCTGCAACTCTTCCTGGAAGCCCTTGCGCGCATCGCCGAAAGAACTGAAGAGTGCCCGCGGTACGCTGATATTGCCAGTAGAATCTTGCGATGGAACCAGCAGTTTATTCGCGTCGATGGCCAGGGTAAATTTATTATAAGGGTCGAGGTTCATGGTAAGCGCCGTACCCAACTTTAAATTGGTAGGTAAAAAATCTTTACGGTCGGCATTAGTGTAAGCTATTTTGGCTCCGATATTAGAAATATTACCGCCAAGAGAGAGGTTGTAATCGCGGGCTCCGAGGGTAAGATCGTTGGTGTAATATACGCCAATATCTACGGCAGCAGAATTGCCCGGTTTGGAATCACTTATCCCCGCTGATAAGTTAGAATGAATAAAACGGGCGGCTACCCCCACGCTCAAATTATCGCTCAACTGCTGGCCATAACCCAAATCAGCGGCGTATTCTTTCGGATTATAAATATTTAGGGGGTTTCCCGCATCATCGGTAAACTGAATGTCGCCCAAATCGAAGTAGCGCAACGACGCCGAGAAAGCGGCCCGCGGGCTTACCCGTTTTTGAAACGACAAATACGACAAGGACATGTCGTCGATAATATTGGCCAACCAGGGCGAATAAGAAAGCGAAACACTCATGTCGTTTTTTACAAAACCTAATTTAGCCGGGTTCCAGTGCAGGGCATTGGCATCAGGGCTGGTGGCAACGCCCGCGTCGCCCATGGCTGCCGCACGAGCATCGGGCGAAACAGTTAATATAGGAACGGCGGTGGTGATAGTAGAAATATCACTGCCGGTGGTACTCTGGTTTTGGGCATAAGCACCCGAATATATGAGAGATAAAAGAAGGTAAAAAGGCAGGCTTTTTCTTTTAAAAAAATGGTATTTCATAGAATATTACTTATCAGGGGTAAATATAACTATTTTACTTTAATATCATTAATTTATTAAACCGTTCTGTCGAGATTCCATTTGTTAAAGAAGTAATTTTTATTTTGTACAAATAAACACCGTTGGTCAGCAGATGGCCCCTGTCGTCCTGGCCATTCCATAAAAGGTCTGCAATATGGTTCTGACTATACAAACGTTTCTCCCGGATAGTTTTGACCAATTTGCCGGTTAAATCAAAAATCTGGATTTGAATATCTAAATCTTCCCCGGCCCGGTTATGGTTAAAGCTAAAATTTGTATTATCCGGAAACGGATTCGGGTAATTCAGAATATCTTCCAATCGGATGGTTTCGGCACCGGTAACGATAAAGACTAAACGTGCTTCGGCTGCATTATTATATACATCCCAGGCTTTTATCTTTAGCTCGTGCGATCCAGGGGTTAAATCTGATAAAAAGTAGCGTACCTGGCCGGCTTTAAAATTATCCGGTTCGGCAGTGTAAAATTCATTCAGAATTATCGTCCGGGTAGTATCTCCATCCAATATACCTTTAATTTCGTGGCCCTGACCAGTGGTAATATTAATTCCGCTGGCGTCATAAAATTTCGCCAACACCTCCGGGTTTTTTCCGGTTATGCCTCCCGATACAAATGTTTCGTCGTGGAGGTAAAGCTTAATGGTAGGCGGGGTAGAATCGGTTGCCGGCTGGTTAACCGCACTGCCAACGGCTACGTTGGCCTGGCCGCCGTGGGCATCGGTGGTGGCATTGAAAGCATACAAACTTATTTTGCCTTTACCTGCCAAATTGCCAGCATCTTTCGGCAACCGGAAGGATACGGTGAATTGCCCGTTTTTAACGGTGGCTAAACCATTAAACAAAATATTCTCCCGCACCTGTACTGTCTGAATATTGCCGGATCCCGGTGCGCTTTCGTCGCCCAAGGTTTTAAAGGTACCCGGCGGCGCGAATATTTTTACAACCACTTGTCCCTGGAAAGAAGTAAGTATATTTCCCTGTTCGTTCGTTACCGTGCCCGTTAAATTTATCGGCACCGCGGCGTTTAAAGTGTCGGTTATGCCGGTAGTGACTGCGGCCTGATTAATGCCGGTGATTATGGCTTTTAAAGCGGGGTAGGCGAGTTGTTGGCTGGGGTCCCCGAGGAGCGTGAAATTGCGGTTGTTTGCCTGGGCCTGGCTTTGGTTTTTGGTAAGGCGATAGAGGTCGCCGAGCCGGGGCATGCGGCCGTTAATAGGCGTAAAAACAGCTTCGAAAAATTGCCGGTTGAGCAGGCGGTTGTTGGTGGCGTATACCGGTCGGGTAGTGGTGAGCAAGCCGATGGCACCGCCCTGGCTGTTTAACAAAGCCAGCTCAGCGCCCGAACTGCGCCTGGGATCATCGT
>JAQBNV010000293.1 GCA_028288395.1 Adhaeribacter sp.
AAATAACCTTCGGCTGCTTAGTTTGCCATTTAGCAGCTTCGGCTACGGATACCAGGGGCACCGTTTTGCGGTACATGTTTTCCAGTAGCTTTTTATAAGCGGAGTCATTGGTTTGGGCATTCGTAACTTTCATCTCCAGCAGCAACCACGCAAAAGATAAAATTTTCAGGAGAGATTTCATGCCAAATTTAGTAAAACGGGTTTGCCGGTTAGGTAAATTATATGCTTTTGATTATTCGTTAGGGATACCCGCCTCCTTCAAGGCGCTAAATCCCTGGTTGGCGTTATACAATAGTTTAAATCCTTTCTTTTGCATAAAACCAGTGGCCTTTTTGCTGCGTCCGCCCACAGCGCAGTAAATAAAGTATGATTTGTCCGGGTCTAAACCGTTGACTTTTTCGACAAAATCAGGCGCGGTAAAATCAATTAGTACCGCTTTTTGCAAATGGCCGCCCGCAAATTCCTGTGGCGTGCGTACATCCAGAATAATAATCTCCGGGTTTTTGGCGAGCAGGCTTTTCGCTTCCTGCGCGTCCACTATCTTAACCGGGTTATCTGTCGGTTCAATCACAACAATAGCTTCCCTCTCCGCATAAGTACTTGCCACTGTTCCATTACAGGCCGGTAAGGTTGCAAACAAAACAAAAGCCGCCATTAACCAATTTATGCTTTTTAATACCATCAGGGGTTTAGGATATAACTTCATACCGGGCATATTTATTAAATATTACTTTTTGAATTATGCAGTTCTAAGACATATTAATATTTTTACTACTACTACTACTTTTAACTCTAAATATAAAATATTTTTTCTTGTCCGTTCATTATCTTACTGCCACTGCCTGTTGGCTAAATAATTTAAAGACCTGAGATTCCTTTAAATCAAAGTTTTGATTGTTATTTATTATATAATTTACCCCTATGTTCTCATGCTCTTTTCACCTTTGTATAATCCGCGAATGAATCAGAAGCTTTGGTTTTAAAAATAAAAGCCAAAATATTGTTTTCTTTCATTTTCGCAGTTTAACTCTTCTGGTTTATTTATTTCAAAAACAGGTGAAGCACAGCAAAATATAAGGTTATAGAACTCGACTGGTCTGCGCCATATTCTGTAGAAATTCACGAAATTCCTGGTTGTCGTAATCGGCCATGCCATCTTTTCGGGCTACAATCCGTCCGTCCGGCGAAATGACAAAAGTAGTCGGAATTACTTGCCCGGCATAAACCGGCGGCAAGGCACCGTTGGGCGTATAAACCGGGAAAGTAAACTTTTTACGATTAATAAATTTCTGCGCCTTTGCCGGGTCATCGTCCAGCGAAACCATTACAAAAGCGATATTTTCAGATTTTACCTTTTCGTACAAACTTTGGATATTGGGCATTTCGGCAATACAGGGCGGACACCACGTGGCCCAGAAATTCATAAATATCACTTTCCCTTTCAATGATTCCATCATGACTTCTTCGCCGCTCAGGGTACGCAAACTAAAATTATAATCAGCTCAGGGTAAAGTTATGGCGCGTTTCGCAGCATTATCCGGCTCCGTTGTTTTTTCGGTTACCAACTCCACGTCTGGTCTTATTAACCCGGTAGCTAAAATTAGTCTTTGTACCTGTCCTATTACTTCGGTATGCAGCCCGGTTAGGTACAGGCCACCAAATAGGAACACCATTATCAGCCAGCCCGGCACTTGCCGGACCCAACTCTTTATTTTATTCATCTTTCATTCAGTTTAAGAAAATAGCCGTGCCGGAATATGGGACCTACAACAGCCTGTTTTTTTTAGGTATACAAATTTAATTCAGTCTTATTCGGTTTTAGGTAACTTTTGTCACGCGGGATTTTAAAGTTAGTCTCAATATTGCTATTTAGATTAAAATCTATTTTTAGCGCTATCAAGATTGTCCCCGCTCGTGACACGCTTCTCCCGACCTCTTGCCGTTCATTATTCAAAGATTAATATTTTTAAATTAATTTGCACCAGCGACCGAAAGCTAATCATAGGCCCGATTATAAAAGCCGTAGGCACATCGGTTGCTAACCTGTTCCGGAGAGATGCTGTTTCCCCAGCCTGTTAAATTGCCTGAAAATAGAAAGCGATCAAAAAATTGCCGGTTAGTTACCGGGCGAGGCCCTTTTACTACCTTCACCTGTTGCTACAGCAATTGTAGATAAGAATGCGAACCGCTATCGGTCAAGGCCGGCTAATGTAAACCTGGTTGGTAAGATAGTTCTGATGAGAGTTGCCTTTAGCCGAAATAGAAGTGGTTTGCCATGAACCGGTTATGTACCAGAACCAGGGTTGTTTTAATACTTCTATCAGGTTTATTATTTATATTAGGAAACATTAATATTGTTTAACAGGTATTTTGAAGAATTGTGTATACTCTACAATATTGTGTATACACTATAATTATAATAAAGTGCAGAAACAGTTTTTATTATATGATGCCAGATAATTAAGGAGCAATAAGCTTTAATGCCTGTAAAACGTGCAGCTCGTTTGTAATATGTTAACTTTAAGGCTATAATCAGACGCCGGGTTGTTTATTTTTAAGTGTCAGGGCATACATAAGCGGTGCGGGGTGAGGCAGTGGCCGAAATGGCTTTAAAACCACCATCCACAGCCATAAAATTATCCGAGCCGCGGGCTTTCAGGATGGAAGCAGCAATCATAGACTGGTACCCGCCGGCACAATGAATATAAATTACTTCATCCTGCGGAATATGCATTAAATGATCGTTGAAGTTATCCAATGGGGTACTTATCGCGCCTGTAACGTGTTTGTCCTGGAATTCACTTTCCTTCCGCACATCAAAAACTTTTACAGGGCCTGCTTGCACCTGTTTGGCAAATTCCGCCGCCGAAATAGATACCACCGTGTCCAGTTCTTTGCCCGTTGCCCTCCAGGCTCCAATGCCTCCTTTTAATAGGGTATGGTCGTAACCTACCCGGGCCAGGCTGGTAACTACTTCTTCTTCGCGGCCTGGCTCAGTAATAAGCAATATGGGTTGGCTAACCCCGGGTACTAAGGCGCCCACCCAGGGGCAAATCCGCCGTCGATGCCGCTGTTGGTGGAATAGGGCACAAAACCTTGGGCAAATTGCGGAGCGGGTGTCCAGTACCAAGGCGCCGGTTTCGTTAGCAGCCCTAATAGCTGAAATTAGCCCCAAAAATATTGACTCCAGGATAAAACATCTAATAAATTACTTTTACGCCTTGGTTTATTTTTCAGCCCTGGCAGCACCTTTTAGTAATCATACTCTACGATGACAGCACCATCAGCAGCAATGAAGCGAAGCCAACCGGAAGAGTTTGTCAGTTACTGCCCAATAGCGGGTGAGATAAACGGTAGCCAGCGAGGTAAGACCGAAGATCAGTACGTTTTTGAAGAGTATCAGGCCCTGAAGAATTTTTTGTGGGGCATAACCGGGTTTGCTGCCCATGGGTTGCTTTGCTTCAGGTTTAAATAGCACAAAAGGAATAACTATATCTCACCGCTTTACCCAATCAGGGCATACAACATTAAATTCTTATTTTTTATTTCTTTCCATTAACCCCTCCGACCTCTCTAAATACCGAAATCCTTTTAAGTCGTTTGGCATTAGCTATGCCCCACAATAGAATTTACTCAACCTATGATTAAGACAGAGTTGATATAAGTATAGGCTAATAAAATGGGTACATAAATCGCTATGGAAATTTAGGTTATAATGGGTTAAAAATTATAAATAATATAAAAGATAATTAAAATTTGGAGGTAAATATTTAAATACATGTGATTATTTAGAATTGTATCATATTAATTATACTAATAATTTAAAATATATTATTTTATATCCGCAATATTTTATTTAAAAATTCAAACTTTTTACATTATAACCATCCTTTGTACTGGATTTAGCCTTACAGGAAATTCAACTCTTTGTTGTTATTGTATTTTTTTCAAAATTATTGCCTTTTACTTTAATATAGTTTAACTATGTGGGATAATGGTTGACAAATATTTAAAATTAATCGATTAAATTTTGCTTTTTATTGCGTTTTAATCTTTCTGTAAGCGTTAATTAAAGCCCCCTTATTATTTCCATTTTTAAACAGTGTCAGAACTAAAAAGCGACTTTATGAAAAGAATTCTATCCCTGTTACTCGCCACTTTGTTTGTATTTCAGACAATGGCACAAAATGTTAAAATATCCGGAAAGATTACCGAAGCCGGTGGAGGTGTGTTGCCGGGTGTAACCGTACTGGTTAAAGGTACGAATGCCGGTACTGCTTCTGATACAGATGGCAAGTATGGACTGGATGCGCCAGCCAACAGTACCTTGGTTTTCTCTTTTATCGGGTATGCTTCGCAGGAAGTGGTGCCAGGTAATAAAACTACTTTGGATGTGGTAATGGCCATGGACGCGAAGCAACTAGGCGAAGTGGTGATTACCGCTTTTGGTATTGAAAGAGAGAAAAAAGCGCTGGGTTATACTATTCAGGAAGTAAGCGGTGAAAAATTGGCCCAGGTAAAATCTTCTAACTTCGTGAACAGCTTGTCTGGCCGGGTGGCTGGGGTACAGGTTAGTTCCAACGGTGGACCCGGCAGCAGCTCCAATATTGTTATCCGGGGTATGGGTTCAGTAAGCCGAAATAACCAGCCCTTGGTCGTTATTGATGGCGTTCCCATCCAACAATCAAACAACAACCGCTACGGCGGGGGAATATCGGAAGTAAACCCCGAAAATATTGCCTCCATGTCGGTACTCAAAGGACCCAATGCTGCAGCCTTATACGGTTCCCGGGCGGCGAATGGCGTTATTCTGATTACCACTAAAAACGGGGCGGGTACCAAAGGAATTGGCGTAGAAATTAGCTCCAGTGTTACGGCGGAGCGGCCTTCTGTAGAACCTGATTTTCAGGATAGGTACGGCGGCGGCAATGGTTACCGCACCTGGTACAACAATGGCCGGAGCGGCTCCATTACCGACCCCCTGGAAATAGAGCAATACCGCGCCGCTTACGGCTCTAATGCACCGCTGGCTGGCACCGAAGGCACTGACGAAAGCTGGGGTGCACCGCTCGACGGCCGCTTGGTGCGCCAATGGTTTACCGGTACGGGGGTAGCGCCGCTGGTGCCGCAGCCCGGTAACTGGGAAGAGTACTGGGAAACGGGTCAAACTTTTGTTAATTCAGTGGCTTTAACCGGCGGCAACGATAAAGGCAGCTTCCGGTTGTCGTTGGGTCGCCTCGACCAGACCGGGATTATGTTTAACAACGATTTCCGGCGGAATAATATTAACCTGAGTTCGGCTTATAACCTTACGCCTAAGTTAAAAGCATCGGTTAGCGCCGAATATATTAAATCAGGTTCCGATAACCGGTCTTACCAGTCGGGGCAGCAGTTTATCTGGTCGCACCGGCATGTATCCTGGGAGCAGCTGAAAAACTGGCGCGACTATACTGATGTGCATATTCAAAAGGCCGGCGACAATTTGCCGCCCAACTGGCAGCATACCTTTTTTACGAACCCCTTCTACCAGCAGGATTATTTGCCTAATGGCAACGACAAAGACCGGCTGCGGGGTAGCCTTTCGCTCACCTACGATATTAACAGCAACCTGAGTCTGCTGCTCCGCAGCGGTACTGATGTTTGGTCCGATACCCGGATTAATGTAACGAACTGGGAACGGGTTTCGAACGGCAACCGCCTGTTTGGGTCATACAACGAAGAAGTGCTGCGCAACCAGGAAACAAACCACGATCTCATGCTAACCTATAAAAAGGATTTCGGACCCGACTTTTCTTTCAGCGGCCAGGGCGGGGGAATTTACCGCAACAACTATTACAAGCGCAATTATGCATCTGTCGCGCAATTAGTTATTGATCGGCTTTATACCCTGAACAATAACGCCGTGCCGAATACAAACGAAAGTGCTATTGAGGAATTTAATGTGCAGAGTCTTTTTGGAGCCGCCCAGTTCGGTTTCCGGAACGCCTTGTTCCTGGATGTAACCGGTCGCAACGATTGGTCCAGTACGCTGCCGGCGAGCCAGAATTCCTTCTTTTATCCGTCGGTTTCTTTAAGTGCCGTACTTACTGATTTAATTGGCGTGAATACGAATACACTATCGTTTGCCAAGTTGCGGGCCAGCTGGGCCCAGGTAGGAAACGATGCGGACCCTTACCAATTGTACCAGTTATACGAAGCTAAAAAGCCTTGGAACGGATCGTTACCGGCCTTCGGCGAGAGTACCGATATTAACAACTCCGCACTAAAACCCGAAATAACCACCGGAACGGAGTTCGGCGCGGATGTACGGTTTCTGGGTGGCCGGATTGCCCTGGATGCTACGTATTACACCAAAAGCACGAAAGACCAGATTCTGGGCGTAGAAATTTCGAAGGCTACCGGTTATAACCGCCGCTTCCTGAATGCCGGTGAAGTAACAAACAAAGGGATTGAAATAATGCTGAGCGGGACACCGGTGCAATTAGCTAACAGTTTCCAGTGGGAAGTCTCTTTAAATTATGCCCGCAACCGCAGCATGGTGGTAGAATTGGCCGAAGGTTTAACTACCTATACCTTGTATTCTACCCGGGGGCTTTCCTCCGAAGCGCGGGTAGGCCAGGCTTATGGCACCTTTTACGGTAATGCTTTCCTGCGGTCGCCGGATGGCCAGATGATTTACGACAAAGTACTGGGTACGCCTTCTTTGGCGCCCGGTCAAGCGGTATTGGGTAATATTCAGCCCGATTGGATTGGTGGTTTTTCGAATGCTTTCACTTATAAAGGGATAACCTTAAGCGCTTTGATTGATGTGCGGAAAGGCGGCGATATTTACGACGAAGGAACCGGTACCGCCCGCTGGACCGGCCAATACGCCGAAACTGCTGTGGGCAGGGAAGAAGGCGTGATTGGCAAAGGCGTGAAAAATATTGGTACAGCCGATGCACCGAATTATGTGCCGAACGATGTGGTTGCCGATGCTAAACTTTTCTATAGCTACAACAACCCGCGCACGTACCACGAAGCCGCAATTATTGATGCCAGTTACGTGAAACTACGGGAAGTAAGTTTAGGCTACCAGCTACCGGCTTTCCTGACCAACTGCATAAAAGCCCAGTCAGCCCGGGTGTCGCTGGTAGGCCGTAATCTGGCTATCCTGTTCCGGAATAATCCCCATATCGACCCCGAAGTAGACTCTCAGGGAGGCAATGCCCAGGGTTTTGCCTATGGCCAGCTGCCCAACAGCCGGAGTATGGGTGTGAGTTTGGATATTAAATTTTAACCAGGTTTTAGCGGAAATTTTACCAATTATTAAATCAGATTAATGCTTATGAAAGCCTATATAAAAGTAAAGAAAGCAGTTTTGCTAGCCTCCGGCGTTTTGCTGGCCGCAGCTTGTACCAAAGACTTCGAGCAAATGAACACCAGTCCGAACAAACCCACTGCGGTAAGTTCGGCGGTGCTCCTGCCGACGGGTATTGAAACCAGCATCGACCGGTACTGGGGCCACCGCGAACGTTTTGAACGGATTAATTTGGACGGCGGAATGCTGTGGGTACAATACCTGGCCCGCAATATTTATTCCGATGAAGGCGACAACTACAACATGAGCCCGGCTTATTACACGAATAACTGGAAAGGTTTTTACAACGATGCGCTCTTAAATTTTCAGCGAATTGTAGTGCAGTCGGGGCCGGAAGGAACAGCGCCCCACACGAACTACGAAGGTATTGGCCTGGTGATGCGGTCGTGGGTATTTTCGCTGCTGACCGATATTTATGGTCCCGTGCCTTATACCGAAGCTTTGCAAGGCACTGCGGCTACGCCCGTTTACACGCCTAAGTACGATTCGCAGGAAGAAATATATACCGGTTTGCTGAACGACCTGAAACTGGCGAACGAAAAGTTGGTAGTGGGCGGACCGGCGGTAACAGGTGATATTTTGTTTAGTGGAAATATTATGCGCTGGAAAAAGTTTGCCAATTCCCTGCGCCTGAAACTGGCTAACCGGCAAGCTGCTAAAAAGCCTGCGGAGTCTAAAGCCATTATGGCTGAAATATTAAGCGATGAAGCAAAATATCCCATTTTTACCGGCAATACCGATTACGCTGTTCTTGCTCATTCTTCGGTGCGGCCGAGTAATAATGAGTGGCACGAAATAATGATCCAGGGTGGCAGGACGGATTGGAACCTGAGCAAAACTTTGGTGGATAAACTACAGGCCCTGAACGATACCCGGTTAACCGTGTATGGAGAGGCAGTTAACGGTAAATATTTGGGTGTGCCGAACGGCTTACCGGATGCCATTGCCACGACTTACTTAGCTACCAGTGCTAAAATCGGGACTTACTTTACCGCAACCAACACCCCTAGTGTGGTTATGAGTTATGCCGAGTTGCTTTTTATTTTAGCCGAAGCGGCGTTGGATGGTGATATTTCTGGTGGTGCCGCCAAAGCCCAGGAATATTATGGGAAAGGTATTGCGGCTTCTTTCGGTCAATACAATTTAACCATGCCGGCTACTTACCTAACAACCGCCGGTCCGGCTACGAAAGAGAATATCCTGACGCAGAAATGGATAGCCTTGTTTGGTCAGGGCATAGAAGCCTGGACCGAGCATCGTCGTACCGGTTATCCAATTTTACCTACCCCGGATGCCCGTGCCATATTCCTGAACGATGGTGTGCTGCCTACCCGGTTGCAATATCCTTCCTCGGAATATTCCCTTAACAAAAAACAATTAGAGGCGGGCATTGCCTTAATGGGTGGGGCCGACGATAAAAAAGCAAAAATGTGGTGGGCCGAAAAGTAAGGTGCCAAAATCAGAACTTTATAAATAGAATAATATGAAATCAAAATATATCTCAAAAGTAAGCTTCGGCCTGATTGGTTTAACTTTCATGGCGATGGGTTGTGAAAAAGAAGATGCGATGGTAGTCGACCGGGTGGTATCGCCGGTGCTTGTAACAGTAGCCGGAGCCTCTTTTACAGCTGCTGAACCCGTTAAAGTAACCGCCACTATTTACGAACTGGATAAAAGCGGCCTCCTAGACCATGCTGTAGGCATCGACTCCATACCTTTAACTAATATGGCCATAACGGTAAAACTTAATGCCGCCACTTTAGCTGAGCTTACCACCGACCAGGCCGGCCAGGTAAACCTGACGAAAACATGGTCAGAACTAGGTTTGGTTGCTCCCCAAAAAGGCAATACCGTAAACCTGGAGTTTTCCGGTAGCCACAAAGGGCAGGCTTTTGCCAAGCCTGCCCGGGTGCAGGTGAAGTAAGCGTATTATGTAGTTTTCAGCATGGATAGAAGAGACTTTCTTTATAAATCCGGTGCAATGGGGCTGGCACTCGCTATGGGTGCCAGTTCCTGTTCTACCGGCAATAGTCTTTACCGCGGCAATCGGCCAAATCGCAGCTCCCGCCACTTGCCCCGGATTAATATTTCTCCGGACCGCATTATTAAAGAAACAGTGGGTTTAAGGCCATACCGGTTATCGGGTCCGCGTTTGGATGTGCAACAACTTGGTCAGAAAACCATTATTCATAACTACGGTCATGGTGGCAGCGGCTTCTCCCTTTCCTGGGGTACCGGGCACATTGCTGCTACCAATGCGGCCGCCTCCGGCGAATCGCAAATAGCCATAATGGGTTGCGGCGTTATCGGGTTAACCACGGCCCGCCAATTGCAGGAAAAGGGTAAGCAGGTTACTATTTACGCAAAAGAATTATGGCCCCGGATTACTTCCAGCCTGGCTACCGGCACCTGGTCACCGGCTCACCTGGTTTGCGAACCCGACCGAATTACCCCGGAATTTAAAAGTACCTGGGAAAAAACTTGTCTTTTCTCATTCCAGGCCTACCAGAATTTACTCGGCCTCGGCGACATGGTTACCTGGATTGACCATTACATTATAGGTGACCGGGTGCACAAAGAAACTCCTGCGCTGCAGATAAAGGGCCTGTTGCCCGACCCGGTAGAATTATCAAAAAAACAGCACCCGTTCCGGGCAAGTTACGTGATAAACCAGCCCAGTATGATGTTTAATATCCCCGTTTACCTGCAAAAGCTTACCAACGATTTTTTAAATTTCGGTGGCAAAATTGTAATCCGGGAATTTAAATCGCTGGAAGAAGTAGATGCGCTGCCGGAAAAATGCGTGGTAAACTGTATTGGTTTAGGCGCCAGGTCCTTGTTTAACGATGAAGAATTGATGCCCATCTCGGGCCAGCTTTCTTTTTTGATTCCGCAAGCAGAAATAAAATATCGCTTAAGTACACCCCACGGTTATATTATTCCCCGCAAAGATGGGCTGGTTCTCGGTGGTAATGCCATCCGGAATAACTGGGATACCAATCCGGACCCGAAACAAACCGAAATAATGATGGCCGCCGTGAACGAGGTGATTTCTCAGATGAGAAGTTAATTAAAAAATTAGTTTATCTAACAGCATGTTCGCTTTTAAGCTGATTTTGCCTATCTTGATTCCTCTTAAATCTCCTCGACAAAGGCTTATGGCGAAAGACGCTACACACAACCGCAGAAATTTCGTCCGGCAGCTAGGCGGCCTGGCTGGTATGCTTTCCTTGGCTCCCGGCCTCCCCGCATTTGCCGACGAAAAAAAGTTTCTGGTACCCACCACTGCTCCCGGCGAAGATGTAACGGAAAAAGAAGATTACTGGGGTTTTATTCAGCAGGCGTATTCAGTATCGCCGAATATTATTAATTTAAACAACGGCGGAGTTAGTCCGCAACCTACTGTGGTGCAGAATGCCTTGGATCGCTACAACCGGCTAAGCAACGAAGCGCCAACCTATTATATGTGGCGCAGCCTCGACGAAGGCCGGGAATCGGTGCGCATGAAACTGGCTGATTTGGCCGGCTGCTCACCCGAAGAAATTGCCATTAACCGCAATGCCAGTGAGGCTTTGGAAACCATTATATTTGGCCTTAACCTCCAAAAAGGGGATGAAGTGGTGCTGACCAAGCAGGATTACCCCAATGTAATAAATGCCTGGAAGCAGCGGGAAAAAAGGGAGGGAATCGTACTCAAATTTATTAACCTGGATTTACCCATTGAAGATAATCAGCTTATCGTCCGAAAATATAAGGAGGCTTTTACCGCGGGCACCAAGGTGGTAATGATAACCCACATGGTTAACTGGTCGGGGCAAATATTACCAGCCGCCCAGATTAGCCGCGCCGCCAAAAAACATAACCCAGCCATCCAGGTAGTTATCGACGGGGCGCATTCCTTTGCCCAATTAACCTATAAAATTCCTGATTTGGAAGGTGATTATTTTGGTGCCAGTTTACACAAATGGTTGTGTTCGCCGTTCGGCACGGGTATGCTTTATATCAAACAGGCGCGCATCAAAGATATCTGGCCATTATTAGCGCCCGAAGATCCCCAAAGTCCTGATATCCGGAAGTTCGAAAGGCTGGGTACCCGTTCTTTCCCGGCCGAGATGGCCATCGGGCACGCCATTAATTTTCATAACACCATCGGCGACGAACGCAAACAGAAACGGCTGCATTACCTCAAAAATTATTGGGTAGAAAAATGCCTGAATATTCCGGGGTTTTCCACCATCACTTCTCTTAAACCACAGTTTTCGGGTGCCATTGCTACTTTTGCCATCAAAGGCCTGACACCAGGAGAAGTAGCCACCGAGTTATTTAAAAGAGCCCGTATCCACACTTCCGCCACCGTATGGGAAAATATCAGCGGCGTTCGCATTACACCGCACCTCTACACTCCTCTGAAAGATCTCGACCGGTTGGTAAATACCATCCAATTAATCGCCAAAGAAAATACTGGCGCTGCCAATCGGAATAGTTTAAAATAATTGTTTTTCCTTTTTATTTCTAACAGCAAGGAATTCCGGCGTTAAATTTCCAGGCTCCCTTGCTGTTTTTTATTTATTGTTTTTGTCTTTTCTGTCTTCGCGAGCGTCTCGCTCCTGAATATTTCTACCGGCCTCTGATTCGTAAAAAAATGTAAAACACTTGTTAGTTAGAAATTATAAAAGTTGCCAAAGCCGCTGTACTATGTTAATTCCGCTGGCCTCTTGTATTGTTTCTAAAAATTTTAAATAGTCAAAAGGCCAGAATATAATAGACACGAGTGGGATGCTTGATTATAAATTTTAGAAAAATACTTCTATTTGCGAATCTGCTTGTAAAAATTATGACCAACATTTAAATATTTATTTACTCCATCACCGCTATCACTGATATTTCAATATTTGCATTCCCCGGTAAATTTGCAACCTGGACCGTTTCGCGGGCCGGCGGCTCGGTGGTAAAATATTTACCGTATATCTCGTTTACTTTCGCAAACTGACCTATACCCTTCACGTAAATTGTAGCCTTCACTACATGTTTAAAATCGAGTCCGGCTGCCTGCAAAATTGCCTTTATATTCTCCAGTACCTGGGTGGCTTCGGCTTCAAAACTTTCGGTTACCAACTGGCGCGTTTGCGGGTTTGACCCTACCTGACCAGCAACAAATAAAAAGCCATTTGCTACCACACCCTGGCTGTAGGGGCCAATAGGCAGAGGCGCTTTGTTTGTTTGAATAATTTTTTTAATCGGTTTCTTATTGTTCTTCGCTTGCTGGGCCATGGCCCCGGTAGTAAATAAAATATAGGTTAGGATTAAAACTGCGGTTTTCATTCTCTTCATGTTTGCTTTTTTATAGAAGGGTTTAAAGATTATTATTTAGAAAATTAATGTTTATATAAAAATGATGCGCCTTTAATTGAAACGCCTTATCAGGAATATACAAATTGTACCTTTCTTAACTATCCGGATGATAAAATTTGTTTATATCCGGCAAATATTAACAATTTTTTGTTTATCCCCTCTCTTTTTTCCAAAATACCCTTAAGGAACAAACGCCAATCTTAATATTTATTTCTAAAAAGCTAAGACTTGTAATATTTTATTATCTGCTGATTAAATAATATTTAAAGGATTTTTGAATATAGCTTATTATTTAAGGCTTAGTTAATCAAAATACTATACTTGTTTCGAATATAGTATATTTTTAAAGGTATAAATTTAAATATTTGTTATAATTTGATTATTTACATATAAAATTCATACCTTTAACGTAATTAAATTAAATATTATTTAATTGGATTATGGTTAATAAGATTTCCCGAAGAAGCTTTTTAAATAAGAGTGCTATTTTAGCGGGCGGTGCTTACCCAGCGCTAATGGCATTGGGTTTGATGCCCGTCGTACCGGCACACGCCTTTTCGCTGCAAGGTGAAGTAAAAGGTAAACATATTATAATCTTAGGTGGTGGTTTAGCTGGCATGACGGCCGCTTATGAATTAAATAAATTAGGCTACCGAACCACTATTCTCGAAGCCCGGAACCGGGCAGGAGGGCGGGTTTTCAGTGTTCGGAAAGGCGCTACGAACCAGGAGGTAGGCGGCCCGGTGCAAACCGCAAATTTTGACGAGGGCCAATATTTTAATGCCGGTCCGTCCCGTATTCCGCATCATCATCAACTTACCCTGCATTATTGCCGGGAATTAGGGGTACCGCTCGAAGTTTATAATAATGTGAATGAAAGCACTTATTATTTCAGCGAAGGCAAAGGTAAATTATCGAACCAGAAAGTGCGGGCACGCGAAATCCACAACGATATGCGGGGTTATACAAGTGAGCTGCTGGCCAAAGCTTTAGACCAGGATAAGCTTGATTTAGCCATGAGCAAGGAAGATGCGGCCAAAGTACTGGAATACCTGCGGGCAGAGGGCGGCCTGGATATAGATAAATTATATAAAGCGTCGGCCCGAAGGGGCTATCTCGAAGCGCCGGGCGCCGGCGATAAGGCAGGTAAATTAGCTGATCCGCATAAGCTTGTGGATATCATCCAATCAGGTTTACTGGATCCGGATTTTTATAATGTGGCCGAATATACCTACGAACTTCAGATGACCATGTTCCAGGCGGTAGGCGGAATGGATAATATTGCCAAAGCCCTGGAAAAGAAAATCAGCGGTTCTTTAAAATTAGGAGCCGAAGTAAAAGCCATAACCAATGTGCCCGATGGGGTTAAAGTCGCTTATAAAGATAAAACCGGCGAACACGAATTAAAAGGCGATTTGTGTATATGCACTTTGCCCTTACCGGTTTTAAGCAACATCAACCATAATTTTGCCTCAGACGTAAGCCGCGCAATCGATTTTGTGCCCTATATCCAAACCGGCAAGATCGGTTTGCAATTCAAGCGTCGTTTCTGGGAAGAAGACGACCAAATATTTGGCGGAATTACCCACACCAACAATGATCTTACCCAGATATTTTATCCTTCCAACGGATACCTGGGCAAAAAGGGCGTGCTGATTGGCCTTTATAATTTTAACGAGAAAGCTAAACGGGTAGGGGATATGTCGATGGCAGAACGCGAAAGATTTGCCCTGGAAAAAGGCAGCCTCATTCATCCGCAATACAAGCAGGAGTTCGAAAATTCTTTCTCGGTGAGTTGGCACAAAACCCAATACAACCTGGGTGGCTGGGCGGTGTATAGCAGCGAAGATCGCAAAGCACTTTATCCGGCCCTGTTAAAACCAGATAAGAACGTTTACTTCGCCGGCGAGCATACCACTTACTTAACTGCCTGGATGGCTGGTGCTTTTGAATCGGCGCGCAGCACCGTAGCCGCCATTCATAGCCGCATTACCGAGCAGCGGGTGCAGTACCCAACTACTACAAACAAAGGTTAAATTATTTATAAACGAAATTTCTTAATATTCAAACTTCTACTAATCCGAAAAAAACATGGCAGCATCAATGAACAGACGTAACTGGTTAAAGTCCAGTGCCTTATTAGCCGGCGGAATGACCGTTTTCGCGGGTTCAATGAACTCCCTTCTGGCCAGACCTGTCCGGACGGCTGGTAAGAGAATAATGGCCGAGAGCATGAACCTGGCCACCGACGAGAGCGTGCTTCTGGCCGCCCCCGGTCCGCTGAAAGCCCGGTTAAACGCCAACGAAAATCCATTTGGTCCTTCGGCCAAAGCAAAGAAAGCTGTAATGAATGCGTTGGAAACGAGCTACCAATACCCCAGCGTTTATACCCGCGAATTGGTAAATAAAATTGCCCAATACGAAGGCGTAAAGCCCGAAAATATATTGATGGGCGCCGGTTCTTCGCCGTTGCTGTTGGCCTCGGCCATGTATTTCAGCGAAAAAAGCGGTTCTAATATTGTTTCCGGCGACCCTACTTACGCCAGTTTACCGCGGGGTGCTGCCGAATTTAATACCGCCTGGACCAAAGTGCCCCTCACCGCCGATTACAAGCTGGACCTGGATGCCATGGAGAAAAAAGTGGATAGCAGCACTTCCCTAATGTATATCTGCAACCCGAATAACCCCACCGGAACGGTAGTTGATACGGCTAAACTAAAAGCGTTCTGCGAACGGGTTTCTAAAAAAGTACCGGTGTTTGTAGACGAAGCCTATATCGATTACCTGCCAGATCCGAAATCCGCCTCGGTAATGGATTGCATCAACAAAGGCCAGAACGTGATTGTAGCCCGCACTTTCTCTAAATTATACGGTTTTGCCGGGTTGCGGGTAGGTTATATTGTGGCGCAACCCGAACTGGTAAAAGCGCTAAGTAAATATACTGCCGGTGGCTTTAGCATTTCGGCTACATCGGTAATGGCAGCCCTGGCAGCCTACCAGGATCAGGAGTTTTTGCAGGATGCCCTCAAAAAAACAATGACTTCTAAAAAATTCCTGTACGATGTCCTCAAAAAAGAAGGCTACGAATATATTCCTTCGTCGAGCAACTTCGTGATGTTCCCGCTCAAAATGGATGGTGAAAAGTTTACCGCCGAACTGATGAAAAGAGGAGTAGGGGTTCGGAACTGGAAATTTAACAACAAAGAATGGTGCCGCATCAGCATCGGCCGCATGGACGAGATGCAGGCTTTTGCAAATGCTTTTCAGCAGCTTTCCTGATTAATAATATTGTTTTGGTCCGGAGCAGTATGACTTAACTGCTCCGGATATATTAATTTTTTTCAATTTAAATTTAATTATTATGCGTAAGCGAATTTTATTATTGTTACTGGCAGGCAGCCTTTACGTTTCTGAGGCCTATGCTGCCGACGATTTCCGGCCTCTAACCTTAACCGAATACCAGAAAGCGAAAAGCTTTTCGGTAAAAGACCTGGACAACGACAGCTATGTAAAAATTGATAATGCCTACATCCTGGACCGGTACGAAGGCCGGAAACCCTATTTTATTACCGGCGACGATGGCCTGAAAAAACGGATGGATATTTATAAGCTAATAGCCAAATATGGGATGCAGGAGCTGGGTTTAATGATATTATATAAAAACTAAAAAGGAAAATTATACAAAGCGCTGCTGCCTAACTTTAAAACCGAAGGCAAAATCTGGGAGCAATATTTCGAGGATATTCACGCCATTGATAAAGAAGAAAAGAATTTTGTGCTAAAGCTTTCTTATGTGCTCTCAAAAGAACTTTCGTTTCAGGAATACAAGGCGTTGAGCCAGGGCAAAGATCTGAAAGCTGAATCGGCCACTTACGGCAACGATATTTGTTTTCCGGGCACACAATTGGTAGCCATGGCCAATGGCCGCCAGAAATTACTCAAAAATGTTAAGCCCGGCGACGAAGTTTTAACCATCGATCCCGAAACCAAAAGAACCACCAAGGTACAGGTAAAAGAATTAGTAGCGCACGAAGCTAAAAATTATGCCATTACCCGGTTGGTAGTGATTACCGCTACTGAAAAAGCCAGTAGCCTGGGCCAGGAAATTAAATTGGGAAGCAAAATTATAGAAGCTACGCCCAATCACCCCATGCTTACCCAAAACGGGAACCGCAAAATCGGGGAAATAACCACCGGCGATGAAGTACTCTGTTTCGACAGCAAATCAGGGGCATTTTCGGTGTATAAAGTTTTACAGAAATCGGAATATGCTGGCGGCGTGCAAAAAGTTTACAACATTGAAGCCAACGGCGGTTCTACTTTTATGATGAATGATGTTATGGTAATGCAGAAGTAGTATATCTACAATTATCTTTTACTTAAATTTTAGATTATGGTCAACAGCACGATAGGAGAGAGATTAAAGACTTTTCGTAAGTCGAAAAGGTTAATTGGGGAAGCATTTGGCGGGCTTTTAAACCTGGGGAAAGCAGGTGTGGCCCACATAGAAGCCGGTCGGCAGAATCTTTCGATTGAGCAACTGAAGCTATTAATACAATTATATCCGGAGCTAAATGTTTATTGGCTGGTTGCCGGTCAGGGTGAAATGTATATTAAAGACAACCGGAAAATGCCCGAAGAGATGCACTTGCCCTGGGAAAAGGTAAAAGAAGGCCAACCACCTTACGAAATACTACTAAAAGAATATCAGGAGTTGCGCAAAAAAGTAAGGAATTTCAACCTCGATTTTTCGCTGCATGATAAGCTTAACCTGAGATATTAATTCTTTATTTTTCCGGATTGATTGTTATAGGTTAATCCCTAAACTGGCCGCTATCCTTTAAACGGTACAGGTTATTTTTCACTTTAAAGTTGCTGGCTCCCAGGAAATCGAAAAACAGATTTCCTGGGAGCCAGCAACTTTTTATTTCGAGGTGTGCTTTCCAAATTTATGTCCTGTAGTAAAATTTT
>JAQBNV010000297.1 GCA_028288395.1 Adhaeribacter sp.
ATTGCTGCAGATGCCCGGCTTACCGGCTCTGCCGTGCCCACCTTTCTGGCAATCAAACAATCATAATCTCCCTGTTTTATTTAACATACTGCACCGGGAACATATTTTTACCGCAAATACTGGTGCCGGGTTGCCGGCGGCTTCGGGCGGAAATATTCTGTATTTAACGCCTCAAACTTTCTCCTGGTTATTTTATACCAAATCTGGTGAATCACCTTCCAAAAGACATTTTAGATAATTATAAAATATTTGGCTGGATCATTCCCGGCGGGAATATTCTGGTTAGAAAGCATTACAGGCAACTAACCCGATTACCTTTATTACCTGATTTTCTTCCTACAAAGAATATTCTTTTAAAAATTTTTGAATTCTGTGGAAGGAAGGAATATTATCTTTTTTGGGTATAACAGGTGGTTTATTTCATTAGGTAATTATTTGGGTTTAATTAACCCGAGAGGTTAATTGCCCCGTAGCTGATAATAAACAAAATATTAAAATACTCCTTACCTTTGCCGGAAACTTACTGCGTTGGGAAGAATCATAGCCATTGATTATGGGAATAAACGCGTGGGCGTGGCCGTTACGGATCCGCTTCAGCTTATCGCTACGCCCCTGGACACCATTCATGCGAAAGATATTCTGGCGTTTTTAAAAAGTTATGTGCAGCAGGAACCCGTAGATGCCCTGGTGGTAGGCATGCCCCGTACCCTGGACAATACGCCCACCGATGTTACCAGCGCGGTAGTAGGTTTTGTGCGAAAATTAAAAAAAGAAATTCCCGGAATACCCGTTTATACCATAGATGAGCGCTTTACCTCCCGCATGGCTTTTCAGGCGATGATCGACGGCGGCCTTAAAAAGAAAGCCCGTCAGAACAAAGCCACCGTTGATAAAGTAAGCGCTACCATAATTTTACAATCTTATTTAGCTCAGAACAACTTATGATTTACCCGATTGTTGCCTACGGCGATCCTGTATTAAAAGCCAAAGGCAAAGATATACCCCAGGATTTTGCCGTACTGCCCAAGCTCATCGAAGACATGTTCGATACCATGTATAATGCCCACGGCGTTGGCCTGGCCGCCCCCCAGATTGGAAAAAGCATCCGGCTGTTTGTCATTGATTCGGCGCCGTTTGAGGAAGACGAAGAATTAAGAAAACTGGCCGTAAAAAAAGCTTTTATAAATCCCCAGGTAATAAAAGAAGAAGGCGAAGAATGGCCTTTTGAAGAAGGCTGCCTGAGCATACCCGGCGTACGCGAAGATGTGTACCGGCCGGCCCGCGTTACCATCCGGTACCGCGATGAGCAGTGGCAGGAACACGAAGAAACCTTCGACGGCATGGTGGCCCGGATTATCCAGCACGAATACGACCACATCGAAGGGATCTTGTTTACCGACCACTTATCGGGCTTTAAGAAACGCCTGATTAAAGGAAGATTGACTAAAATTACCAAAGGCGACGTAGATGCCGACTACCGCATGAAATTCCCGGGTACAAAAAGGTAAGCACCAGCCTAAACCCTTATTTCTATTACAAAAGCAGGCTATATTTTCATAAGTGAACGGAATAGTTAAATAATCGCCTTTGCCGCTTCGCGACTGTACCATCAATATTTAAAACCAGGATTACCCTCATATATTAAAACCTGTCCGGTTAATGTCTGCCACCTGGCGTATTAACCAGCCCCTTGCCGGTTATATAAATCGGCGAGGGCGCGGCAGGTGCATAGGGTCTACCGGCTTATTCACAACTTCTCTTCTTATGTTTACCTGCCCGAAATAAATAAAACAGGTATCCTGCATCAGGCCTGTTGAACGTTCGGCACGGGTGGAATCAAAAGCAAAGCAGCCGGGAAATCCCGATTCTTGTATTTCCGGCAAGGCCCTGCCGGTTAATTCTGCCGCCATAATCAGCACGCATATTATTCTTTTCTTCAGTTACCCGCTGTAGGTTAACAATTTCCTGCTTTCCGAATCTTATAACATTTCGGCAGGATGCTGTAACACCGGCCGTGGCGAACCGCTGTACCTTTGTGATAGTAAAAGAAGTAAAAAATGTATTATGGAAACTGCCGAAATTAAGACCACCGCTCCTGCTGCGTTAAAAAGCACTTTCCCGCTGGGTGGCATGACGTGCGCCTCCTGCGCCGTTAGCGTGGAGTCGATATTGAAAGCACAACCGGGCGTACTGGAGGTAAATGTAAGCTACCCCAACCGTTCGGCCGAAGTAACTTACGAACCCAACCTGATAACGGTGAAAGGCCTGCAGAAAGCCGTCAGCCAGATTGGTTACGAATTGCTCCCCGATACAGAACAGGCCGCCGCCGACCTGGAAGCATCTGAAAGAAAACATTACCAGGAAATAAAAACCCGTACCATCGCAGCTTTTATATTAACCCTGCCGGTGGTGGTGATTGGTATGTTTTTTCACCATGGTTTTCCGGGGTCTAACCTCATCATGCTGGTCCTGACGGGACTGGTAATATTCTGGTTTGGCCGCGACTTCTTCAGCAATGCGTTAAAAAAAGCCCGCCACCTTTCGGCCAACATGGATACGCTGGTAGCCCTGAGTACCGGCGTGGCTTTCCTCTTCAGCGCCTTCAACACCCTTTATCCGCAGTACATGCTAAGCCGCGGGCTAACCCCGCAGGTATATTTTGAATCGGCCGCCGCTATTATCGCCTTTATTCTGGCAGGTAAATTAATGGAAGAGCGCGCCCGGGCCGGCACCTCGGCTGCTTTAAAAAAATTAATCGGTCTGCAGCCCAAAACCGTGCGGGTGCTGCGCGACGGAGAAGCCGAAATAGAAATTCCCGTAAGCCAGGTACAGCCCCAGGACCGCATCCGCATCCGGCCCGGTGAGAAAATTCCCGTTGACGGCGTCGTACACCTCGGCGAATCGTACGTGGACGAAAGTATGATCACGGGCGAACCGGTGGCCCAACTCAAAAAAGACGGCGCCAAGGTATTTGCCGGCACCCTAAACCAGAAAGGCAGCTTTGAATTACTGGCCCAGAAAACAGGTAACCAAACCTTGCTGGCCCAGATTATCAGAACCGTACAGCAGGCCCAGGCCAGCAAGCCGCCGGTGCAGAAACTCGTAGATAAAATAGCCGGCATTTTTGTGCCGGCAGTAATCCTGATCGCGCTCCTCAGCTTTGCCGCCTGGTATATTTCGGGGGTAGAAAATAATTTAACCTATGCGCTTCAGGCCCTGATTACCGTATTAATTATTGCCTGCCCGTGTGCGTTGGGACTGGCCACGCCCACCGCAATTATGGTGGCAGTAGGAAAAGGTGCCGAGAATGGCATTTTAATCCGGGATGCCCAAAGCCTGGAAACTGCTCACCGGGCCGACGTGATTGTCCTGGATAAAACCGGTACGCTCACCCAAGGCCGGCCCGAAGCCGAAAATATTATCTGGGCGCAGCCCGGCCTGGACCAGGAAAAAATTAAAAGTACGGTGCTGGCCATGGAACTGCAATCGGAACACCCGCTGGCCGATGCCATTATCCGGAAACTACAGGCCGAGGCCGTTACCCCGGCAGTTACCCAGCAGTTCGAAAGCATAACCGGCCGCGGCGTACGGGCCCAAATAGGCGGCGAAACCTTTTTCATCGGGAGCCGCCATTTGATGCACGATTTTAATATCAGCCTACCAGCGGCGCAGCAAAAAATAGCAGAAGCCCAGGCCGAACAAGCCAAAACAGTTATTTACGTAAGCAATGAGCAGAATTTATTGGCATTAATACCCGTAACCGATCCCATAAAAGAAACCTCGGCCGATGCCGTAAAAGCGCTCCATGCGATGCACCTGCAGGTACATTTGCTCACCGGCGATAACCAGCAAACCGCCCAATCCATTGCCCGGCAGGCCCATATTACCCATGTTGTTGCCGAAGTTTTACCTGCTGCCAAAGCCGCTTATGTGCAGGATTTACAGGCGCAGGGCCACGTAGTAGCCATGGTGGGCGACGGCATCAACGATTCACCGGCGCTGGCCCAGGCCGATGTGGGACTGGCCATGGGCCAGGGTACCGATATTGCCATGGAATCGGCGGATATGACCCTGATGCAATCGGACCTGCGGCACATTATTACGGCCATCCGGTTATCGCACGCTACTGTGCGCACCATCCGGCAGAATTTATTCTGGGCTTTTATTTATAACCTGATCGGTATTCCGATTGCGGCCGGCGTTTTGTACCCGTTTTTTGGTTTCCTGCTGAATCCGATGCTGGCGGGAGCAGCGATGGCGCTGAGTTCTGTGTCGGTGGTAGCAAACAGCCTGCGTCTGCGCAACGTTAAATTATAGCGGCATTCTTTTAGCAGGCAAAAATTTAAACTGATTAGTAGAGGAAGATCAAAAGCTCGTAGACATAAGGTTGTAAAGGTTATTCCGCCGGCTTTCTAAAGCAAATTAAACTTTATTAAAACAATTCGTTAAACAAATAATAAACCTAAACTATATGAAAACCCTGAAATTTAAAACCAATATAAACTGCGGCAACTGTGTCGCTGCCGCTAAACCTTACCTCGATGCCGTCAAAAATGTGCAGGAATGGCACGTTGACACGAATAATCCGGAAAAAATATTAACCGTAAAAGGCGATGAAGTAAGCGTTGAAAATATTATTCAAAACGTAGAAAAAGCTGGCTACAAAATAGAACCAAAAAAAAGTCTGCTAGGCGGTTTGTTTAATTAAGTTTTCCCGTATATCCTCGTTTTGCGGCCGTTTATCACCTTTTAGATAAGGTAAACAAGGCCGGTCATTTTTCGCACTTTGGCAATAAATCTAAAACAAAATAAGGCAATGACCATAAAACAATTTGAAGATAAAGACCTGGCTCATTTCTCTTATATTATTATGAGCGAGGGCAAAATTGCCATTCTGGACCCGGCCCGCGATCCGCGGCCGTATTACGAGTACGCCAACCTCTACGACGCCCGGATTGAAGCGGTAATTGAAACCCATGCCCACGCCGATTTTGTGAGCAGCCATTTCGAGATAGGCACTACGAAAGAAGCCCCCATTTATGTGAGTAAACGAACCTGCGCGGCTTACCCCCATGTAAGCTTCGACGATGGGGATTACTTTAAGCTCGGCAATATTACCTTACACGCTATTAATACGCCGGGGCATTCGCCCGATAGTATTTGTGTGCTGGTCAAAGACGAAACGGGCCGGGCCCACGCCCTGTTTTCGGGCGATACGCTTTTTATCGGCGATGTGGGCCGGCCCGATTTACACGAAGACAAAGAACGCCCGGACACCTCCCACGAGGCCCTGGCCCGCGCCCTCTACCGTTCTACCCGGGATAAAATAATGACTTTGTCCGACGATGTTATCCTGTACCCCGCCCACGGGGCGGGCTCGTTGTGCGGCAAAGCCATCAGCGACGCCCACGACAGCACCATTGGAGCTGAAAAACAAACGAATCCGGCGCTGAAAGAGATGTCGGAAGAAGCCTTTGTGCAATATTTATTAGCGGGGCAGCCTTTTGTGCCGGTCTACTTTGCTTACGATGTGGCCCTGAACAAAAAGGGTGCCCCTGATTTTAAAGCTGGCATCAGTGCAGTGCCGGTGGTGGTACCGGGCGGCACTTTCCCGAAAGATGCCATTATTATCGACACCCGGCCCGCAATCGTGTTTAAAAAAGGGCATTTACCCGGGGCCATTAACCTGCAGAACGGAGCAAAATTTGAAACCTGGCTGGGGACCATCCTGAGACCCGAAGAAGAATATTACCTGATTGCCGCCGACGAAGCGGCACAAAAAGAAGTAATCCGGAAAGCGGCCAAAATCGGGTACGAAACAAAAATTAAAGCCGCCGTCATTTACCCGGCTGGCGCAACCGAAGCGAGCGCCAGCTTAGATTTGAACGCCTTTCAGCAGCAGCCCGACGCGTTTACCATTATTGATGTGCGCCAACCCGACGAAGTAAAAACCAGCACGCCTTTCCCCCGGAGCCTGGCGATACCTTTAGCAGTGTTACGAAAACGGAGACCGGAAATCCCAACCGATAAACCCATCGTGGTGCATTGCGCCAGCGGCTACCGTTCGGCGGCGGCCAGCAGCCTCCTGGCCTGTAAAATTCACCAGCAACCCGTGTACGATTTAGGCGAAGCCATCCAGAACTACCTATAAGGCGGCAATTGAAAAATGCAAAAAGAGGTGCTGTTTAATTATAAACAGCACCTCTTTTATTTTAAAGCCCTAATATTTTGGCCTACTTGCTGTGCAGATTACAATAAATAATTAACTTGACGACTTTAATGTTCATGAAAAAATACTTTTAACCCACAGATGTTTTGAAAATTTCTATTCCCAAAGAAACCAAGCTGTTCGAAAACCGAGTTGCTATTACCCCCGAGGTGGTTAAAATTTTACGCAAAGCTGGTTTTGAATGCTTCGTAGAAAACAACGCGGGCATCAACTCCAATTTCCTGGATGAGTCTTACCTCCAGGCGGGCGCTACCCTGGTAGCTGATACTGCGCAACTGTATGGCCAGGCCGATGTAGTGCTGAAAGTAAACAGCCCCACCCCCGGCGAAGCCCGCCTGATGAAAGATGGTGCCGTCCTGATTTCTTTCCTGTATGCCTATACCGTACCGGAACTGATGCAGATATTGCGCGAAAAACAGATTTCGGCGTTTTCGATGGATGCTGTACCCCGAATATCGCGGGCACAGAAAATGGATGCCCTTAGTTCGCAGGCCAACCTGGGCGGCTACAAAGCCGTGCTGTTAGGCGCCAATGCTTTGGGTAAAATATTCCCGCTGATGATGACCGCCGCCGGCACCATTACGCCCGCCAAAGTTTTAATATTTGGCGCGGGGGTAGCTGGCTTACAGGCCATTGCCACGGCCCGCCGCCTGGGTGCTGTAGTAGAAGTAACGGATGTGCGCCCCGAAACGAAAGAACAGGTAGAATCGCTGGGCGGCCGTTTCCTGGAAGTAAAATCCGACGAAGGGGTAAAAACCGAAGGCGGTTACGCCAAAGAAGTTTCGGCAGAATATTTACAAAAACAACAGGAGCTGATTAAAAGCCGCATCGTAGATGCCGACCTGGTTATTACCACTGCCCTGGTTATCGGCAAAAAAGCGCCGGTGCTGGTTACCGAAGAAATGGTGCGGACTATGAAACCTGGTTCGGTTATCGTGGATATGGCCGTAGAATCCGGTGGCAACTGCGCCCTTAGCGAAATAAACCAAACGGTGATCAAGCACCACGTAACTATTATCGGAGAATCGAATTTGCCGGCATTGCTGCCGGTTAATGCCAGCGAATTATACGCCCGTAATATCAGCACGCTGCTGCTGCACCTGGCTACACCAGCCGGATTACGCTGGGAAATGGACGAAGAAGTTACCAAAGGCTCGCTCATTACCCACCAGGGCGAACTGGTACACGCCTTTACCAAAACTATCCTGGAAAAAGCCTCCGCTTAATTACACACCACCTCCTTATTATATTAAAATCACTAAAAATGTCGATAGAAAATTTAATTGTATTGCTTTATGTGCTGGTTCTGGCCAGCTACGTGGGCTTTGAGTTGATTGCCAAAGTGCCTCCTACCCTGCATACGCCTTTAATGTCGGGGTCTAATGCTATTTCGGGTATTACCATAGTCGGGGCCATTATCTGTTCGGGTCCGTTGCCCGGCGAGTTTCCGTTAAGTAAACTATTAGGGATTGTCGCTTTATTTTTTGCTACCCTCAATGTAGTAGGCGGTTATGTGGTTACCGATCGCATGCTCCAGATGTTCAAGAAAAAGAAATAAAGGAGACGACACGACATGAATGAGAATTTATTAACCATTGTAATTCAACTGGCCTACCTGGTAGCGTCGGTGCTTTTTATCATTGGCATCAAAATGCTGGGCAAAACCCATACTGCCCGCCAGGGAAATATTTATTCGGCGGTAGCGATGTTTATTGCCATATTAGCCACCCTGCTGGTACGGGATGTTTTAAGCTATACCGAAATTTTTGTAACCATTCTGGTCGGTTCGGCGGTGGGCACCTACGTGGCCAAAAAGGTGGAGATGACGCAAATGCCCGAAATGGTGGCGCTCTTTAACGGTTTTGGCGGCATCAGTTCGGTGCTGGTCGCCACCTCAGAATACTGGCGGATGGCCCACGATGAAAATATTGCCATGCCGGTGATTATT